>CAWIUZ010000196.1:0-8918 GCA_963838915.1 uncultured Acidobacteriota bacterium | reverse complement strand
GACTAATCGAGTTCTTACGATCAAAAGCCGCAGACCCTAGCTGCCCCCTCGACAATGTCGCTCACTCCCCATAGAATTGTCCTATGCAACGAGCTCAGAAGCTTAGTGACTTTATCCATGACTGCGCCTGGTACGCGGTCTTTGTTCCCGCCTTGGTGTTTTTCTGCCAGGCGGCTTCCGCCCAATCCGTACCTATTGAGCCTTCTCCGACCGATTCCGGAAAGTACCTGGAGCACATTGTTCCGTACGTGCCCACGCCCATGGCCGTGGTGCAGAAGATGCTCGAAGTCGCCAAGGTTCAACCCGACGACGTCGTCTACGACCTGGGATCGGGCGACGGGCGCATCGTCATCATGGCGGCGCAGAAATTCGGCGCCCACGCCGTGGGGGTGGAACTCGATTCCGACCTCTTCGAGAAATCCACGGACCGCATTCGAAAGCTCGGCCTCCAGGACCGCGCTCAGATCGTTCACGAAAATATGTTCGAGGTCAACGTCCGCCACGCCACCGTGGTGATGCTGTACCTCCTCACGTCCGTCAATGAGCGCCTGCGCCCGAAGCTCGAGCACGAGCTTCGTTCCGGAGCGCGCGTCGTCTCGCACGACTTTCAGGTTCCGGGCTGGCAGCCGACCGAGACCGTGGAAGTCACTTCCGAAAACCAGGTGATCAGCAAGGTGTACCTCTACGTTCGACCGTGACGAAGATCGGGTGATCCGGTGATCGGGTGAACAGGAAACCCCGAAAATCGAAATTCGAAATCCGTTCCCAGCCCTGATTCTTGCTTCGCAAACTTCGCTTCACTCGGCGTTCACCCGATCACCCGATCATCGGATCACCCGATCTCTCTGGCCGCCTCAAACATCGCCACAACGTTCTGCGGCGGGACGTAGGCGAGGATATTGTGGACCTGCTGAAAGACGAAGCCGCCGCCGGGGCTTAAGATTCGCACCTGTTCCTTGACGTGGCGGCGCACTTCCTCGGGCGTCGCGTTCGGCAAGACGGTTTGGGTATCGCAACCGCCGCCCCAGAACACCATCTCTTTTCCGAACTCAGCCTTCAGCTCCGCGGCGTCCATCCCGGCGCAGGATATCTGAACGGGGTTGATGGCGTCCAGTCCGGCGTCAATCAAATCCGGCAGCAGTTCCCTCACTCCGCCGCAACAGTGCAGCATCACGACGACGTTGGCGAGTTGTTTGGCGCGCATCCACATCAGTTTGTGGCGGGGCTTGAAGAACTCCCGATACATCTTGGGCGAAACTTGCGGGCCGCTCTGCATCCCCAAATCGTCGCCAAACTTGATGATGTCGATCGAGTCTCCCACCGCGGCCAGGTACTTCTCCAGGTTCGCGAGGTGAATTTCGACAAGCTCGTCAAGGAACTTGTGCGCCTTCGCGGGTTCACCCGCCAGAAGCATGAAGAAGTAGTCGTTGCGATACAGGAACTGCCCGGTCTCGAGCAGATTGCCGCCGAAGCCGCCCAGGATGGCTCTGTCGGTCTTTTGCCGTAGCTTTCTTGCGCCCTCGCGCAACTGTTCCTGATTCACCCAGGGGCCCGGGGGACCTCCGACAGCGTTCCACATCGATTCTTGCATTCCCTCGCGGATGGTGGTTGGCCCTTTTTCGTCTGCAAACGGGAAATACGTTTGTTCGAAATAGAGCGCGCCATTGGGCATGTGAGCGATCACGCGGCCGCTCTTCGAGCGGAACACCCACCTTCCGTCTGCCTTTTCAGGCAATGCCCACGCCGGCATTTTGCAGGCAGTGCCGTCGGGCAGAATCCAATCCGCCCAGCATGCGTCATCGAGCGCGAACCCGCGCCCGAGATCCAGGACGTCGATTCCGAATTTCTCAAGGACGTCTTCATCCACGATCGCCAATTGCTGGATGGGATCGTAGACACGAATCGTTCGCTTGGGGAGGCCCAGATAGTCGCGCAGTTTGGCGTAGGCAATGGCGGCGATACCTGAGGACGGATGCCCGGAAAAATCAATCGCCACGCGATCAGGCTCGCGATGCTTGCAGGCGGTGAGAACTCTTTCACGCGAGGTCATGATTTGCCTCCAAACTCGTAGGTGCCGCGACCGACTCTTTCCACCGGGCCGGTCAGCGTGACTTCTCCGTTCGCGGGCCAAGCCACCTCAAGCACGCCGGCTTCGGTGCGCACGCGGACCCGCCTCTCGGTCAGGCCATTCAAGATGCTCGCCACGGTCGCGGCGCACGAACCCGTTCCCGATGACATGGTATGGCCCACGCCGCGTTCCCAGAAGCACACGGCGATCTCCCCTCGCGAAAGCACGTTCACAAACTCGACATTAGTGCGGTTCGAAAAGAGCGGATTCGTTTCGATTTCGCGGCCCAGCGCCTCCCAATCGTTCGGCATATCGTCCACGAAAATGGAGCAGTGCGGATTGCCCATCGACGTCACCGTTACCGGCAACGGGCCTTGTTGAGTGCGTAGCTCAAACCGTGTGACGGGCGCGGTCGAGGTTTCGCCTTTGAACGGTATCTTCTCAGGCTCCAAAACCGGCGCCCCCATTCCGGCACGAAACAGCCACGTGCGCTCTCCTGCCTTTACCTTTTCAAGGGACTTCAGTCCGGCCGGCGTCTCGATAAGAAACGTGCGTTGGTCCGGCATGAGTTCCGCCAGAAAAGCGCCCGCGCAACGAATGCCGTTTCCCGACATCTCCGCTTCGCTGCCGTCGGCATTGAAGAAGCGCAGGCGCGCGGTGTGGCTCGATTCCCGGGCCGGCGCAAGCACCAGGAGTCCATCCGCGCCGATGCCTGTGTGCCGGTCCAGAATCGCCCGCGCGAACTTCCCGAGCGAGCGTGGAAGGCCTTCCGCTCCCACGACCAGCCAATCGTTTCCGAGACCGTGGAACTTCGCAAATGGCACTAACATATTCGTCGCCTTCAGCGTTCGCTGCCCAACCAACTGTCATCCTGAGCGCAGCGAAGGATCTCAGCAGTTCATCGGAGGAAGCAAAGATCAACTGCGGAGATCCTTTGCTTCGCTCAGGATGACAGGCTATCGCCCGCCTCACTATTCAGCGCTCACGATGACAGACTATCACCCGCTTCGCTATTCAGCGTTCACTTTTCAGACTTGCCGCTCTTCTTGCGATAGATTTCGACGCTGCCTTCCTTCGAGAACGAGTCTTTCTCGAGAAGCTCGAAGTCTGCGAACGCCTGCGGGTAGGCGCGCATCAACTCATCCACCGGGTCGCCGTCGCCGCGGATGATCCACTCCACGAATTTACTCGCATCGGTCCGAAGTTCGCGCCAATATCCGCGATTCGAATCAGAAACAGTATTTCGGAAGTGAATCCCCACTTCCGGGAACACGCACGGCCACTTTCCCGCTGCCACCAGGACGCGTCCCCCATCATAGCGCGCGTGGAGAACGCGAATAATAGCCTGCTGCCGCTCGGATCGGCAAGGAGTATTCAGTACTCCCTCTCTTGCGACCGCCAGCCGTGCGGCGCCACCCCAGAAAAGTAAACAACTTTGCAAGACTACGATGGCCAGGAAGAACGCCAGCAGACCGTTACGCCATGGGCGCGGGAGAGTTCGCGGGAGAAGAAAGCCGGCGAAAAGCGCGAGCGCGGGGATCATCTCCGCGCCATACCTCAGATTGTAATAACTGAACGGGAAGAGTGTCGGCACGTAGAGAGGCACCGTGGCGTAGGCAAGAGCGTTCACATAAAACGGCAAGGGGACCAGGAACAGAAGGGCCGCGCTTCCCTTCTCCCAATCCCGCCGGTTAGTTATCCATGCCACCAGCCCGAGGCTCGCCAACTCGAGCGGCCACACTCCAAACACAAGTTTGAGGTCCTCGACGTAATATTGCGCGGAGAGCAGAAGCTTTCCATCGGTCGGATAGGGAAATGCCAAGGTGGCGAGTTGATGCGCGTAGATCGCCTGGGCCGAGAATGGCCCGTTGTAGAACTCGAGAGGATTCGCGAAGCGGTAAGCGTTGTGAAGCAGCCAGAGCGCGGGTCCGGCCCCTGCAATGAGTGAGAATATCAAGGCGTGCCGGACGCGCAGTTGCCAGTACTGCCGCCGCGCCAGCAGGACAAACAACGCCGCGAAAGGCAGGACGTACCACTCTTCGTAGCGGGTCAGTGTCCCAAAGAACGCTGCACCCGCTGCGACAATCAAATTCAGCACGCTGCCCTTTTGCTGGTAGCAAAAGAGTTCGTACACAACCAGAACCGCCCAAAAGATTTCGAGCGGCTCCGTCAGCGGCGTGCTGGCGAGATAAAGCAGGTTGGGGCTGAGCAGAAACACGGCAAGCGCCAGTAAGCCTGCCGCTCGGCCCCGATTCACTGCGCTTCCGAATCGGTAGAGGATCCAGGCGGTGCCTGCAAAAGCCGCAGAGGATACGACGCTTCCCGCCAATCCCGTCCGCCAAAGGAAGTCATTGGTTGCTAAGGGTGCGGCGAGCAGGTGAAACAGCGGCAGCCAGACCGTGCCAATCTCGCTGTAGCCGGGAGTCAGGGAATCGAAGATGCGCCGCGCGCCTTCCATGTGCGCGATGGCGTCACCGTAGATGTTCGTGAGGCCGCGCGAATAGAAAAAGTATAAAGCCGCCAGGGTGACCGCGACGATCGAAAGGGCCACGGCGCCATCGGGCTTGAAGGACAAGGCGGGTGGCAGACTTGGAAGGACTTCCCTCTCCCGTGGGGAGAGGGTGTCCCGCGTCGGCGCTTTCTCCGGCCGTCGCGGGACGGGTGAGGGGTTACTTTCTGTTGCACCCCTGGATGTCCCGCTAGACTTTCGCATTGGAATCTGAAGGCGGACTGACTCTGCGACTACGCTCGTGATCTTCCCCAACTCGCCAGGAGACCCCTCACCCGTCACGCCCCGTCTGATGAAAGCGCCGCAGCGTGACACCCTCTCCCCACGGGAGAGGGCTGCTCGTCCATGAAGGGTCACACATCGAAATGGGTCAGGTTCTTGAACTCGCGGTAGCGCGTCTCAATCTCCTCCGGAGTTAGCCGGAGCAAGCGCGAGAGTCCGAACTCTTCGACGGCGAAGCTGGCCATCACCGAGCCGTAAATCACGGCGCGGCGAAGCTGGCAATCGGAAAATTCGCCGGTCTTTGCCAGGTACCCCATAAATCCGCCCGCAAAAGTGTCCCCAGCGCCGGTGGGATCGTGGACCTCATCCAGGGGGAAAGCCGGCGCGGAGAAGATTCCGCCCTCAGAGAAGAGCAGGACGCCGTGCTCTCCACGTTTGATTACCAGCGTGCGCGGCCCCATTCTGCGCACAGCTTCCGCTGCCTTCTTGAGGTTGGTGATACCGGAAAGCATCCGCGCTTCGTTTTCGTTGATTACAAGGATGTCGATTTCAGCCAGCACCTTCTTCAACTCCGAGGGTGTTCCCGTGATCCAATAATTCATGGAATCCAGTCCGACCAGGCGCGCGCGAGGCAATTGCCGGCGGACGTGGAGCTGCAATGTGGGGTCGATGTTCCCTAGAAACACGAACTCGGTATCCAGATACGCGGGAGGCAGCGTGGGCGAGAATTGCTCGAAGACGTTGAGCTGCGTTTCGAGCGTCCGTGCTTCATTCATGTCGCCTGTGTATTCGCCGGACCACCGGAACGTCTTCCCGCGGGCCCGCACCACGCCCGAAATGTCGATGCCGCGATCGTGAAACACGCGCAGGTGCTCTTCCCCGAGATCGTCACCAATTACCGCCACCACCCGGACAGGAGCAAACCAACTTGCGGTGACCGCCAGATAGGTCGCGGCCCCTCCCAGAATGTTCTCGGCCACCCCGAAGGGAGTTCGGACGGAATCGAACGCGACTGCGCCGACAACCAGCAAAGGGGCCGGGGATTTGGGGCTGGGTACTGGGGAGATTTTGGATTTTGGATTTTGGATTTTGGATTTGGGCTTTTGCATTACGCTCTCTTTCAAGCTTACAGTTCGTTGCATGTGCCGTAATTTTGGGACTCAGCTCTCGGTCAAGAACTCAGCCCGCAAAGCGGGCGGCAGAAAGTAGCCCACGGCACAAGCCGTGGGATCGAGGAGCGGCCCGGCGTTATCTCAGCCCCGGAGGGGCGGCAGAGGCTCATGCACGATGCCTGTCGCCCCATCCGGGGCTGTGAACATTAATGCTGCTTGGCGTCCCACGGCTCACGCCGTGGGCTACTTTCTGCCGCCGCTCCGCGGCTCTCGAAGTCCTCTCACCTTGGGTCAACGCCCATGCCGCGACAGCCGTGGGTCCTACTGCCGACTGCTCACTGCCTACTGCCTTTCTCCGCCCCTAACTCAAATACTTCCCCACCAGCAGCGCGAGCCTCTTCTTGGCTTTGGGCGAAATGCTCTTGCGGTCTGTAAGGATGGCGTGTGCGAGCGCCGAAGCGCAAGGGCAATTTCGTTCTCGAGGCAGGGCGCGAATGGCTTTGAGCAGGATGTTCTGCGAGTTCGCGACGTTCTTCGTAAGGCACCCCAGCACCACGTTGATGGTTACGCTATCGTGCTCGGGATGCCAGCAATCGTAGTCCGTCACCATCGCCAGCGTGGCGTAACAGATCTCCGCTTCGCGCGCCAGCTTGGCTTCCGGCAGGCTGGTCATGCCGATCAGATCCATGCCCCACGAGCGGTAAACATTGGACTCAGCTTTGGTGGAGAATGCCGGCCCCTCCATGCAAACGTAGGTGCCGCCTTGGTGGCAGCGTACACCCACCTCTTTGCAGGCCGCGGCCAGCGCCTCAACGACGATAGAACACACCGGTTTGTCAAAGCTGACGTGCGCGACCAGACCCTCACCGAAAAATGTGGAGGCGCGCTGACGCGTGCGATCGAAGAATTGCGCGGGCAACGCCATGTCCATCGGGTGGTATTCTTCATTCAGAGACCCCACAGCGCTCACCGAAATGATTCGCTCGACGCCCAGTTTCTTGAACCCGTAAATATTGGCGCGCGAGTTCACTTCGGTCGGCAAAAGGGTGTGTCCGCGCCCATGCCTGGAGAGAAACGCAACTTTGCGTCCTTCCAAGTTCCCGAGCACGTAGGCGTCCGAGGGTCTGCCGAAAGGAGTCGCGAGCCTGACCTCCCGCACGTGCTCGATGCCCGGCAGATTATACAGGCCGCTACCTCCGATGATTCCGATTTCCGCTTGTGGCAAAGGCGCCTCCGTTCCTTCAGTCGTACTACTCGTTCGACGATGGCTCCCCTCCTCTGCAGGAGGAGGGGCAGGGGGTGGTGGATGCTTGCACCGATGTCGCGGTCGACCACCCCTAACCCCTCCTTATCAAGGAGGGGAATTATCTTTGTCCAACGTAAGTCACGCGACCGGCTCCCCCGTAATCTTGCCTTGTCTCTCCACCAAACGCAACCACGGCGCGGTGGTCTCGTGCGGAAATATCACGATTGCCTTCTTACGAGCCAATTCCGGCAGCAGGCGCTTCTTCGCGGCGAGAGTCTCCATGGGGTAGAGGTCGAGGCTCATGATCCAGGGATAAGCAAGATGCGCGGCCATGGGAACAGTATCGGAGATGAAATACGCGCACCGGGCCTCCGATTCAATGCGCACGCACTGCAAGTGCCGAGTGTGGCCGGGCACCACCTCGACCCGAATGCCCGGGACTATCTCCGAGTCGCCATCCAGAAACTCCGTTTGCGCCTCCGCGGCCGGAAGAATTCCTCAATGTAGCTCGCCCTTTCCCGCTCGCTGGAATCGAGAGCGCTCTCCCACTCGCCGCGTTGGATCAGATAGCGAGCGCGCGGAAAGGTGGGAACCGTCTTCCCATCGACGCGCCGCGTGTTCCAACCACAGTGATCGAAATGCAGGTGGGTGTTAATTACAATGTGAACATCCTCCGGTTTGACGCCCGCGCTTTCGAGCAACGTCAGCAGAGTCGGGGGATGCCGAACGTCATAGATGTCCTTGAATCGCGCGTCGAACTTGTCGCCTATACCCGTCTCCACCAGAATATTCAAGCGCCCGGTGCGAATCAGCAGGCAGGTCAGGGAAAGCTGAATGCGGTTACGTTCGTCTGCCGGAACTTTCCGCTGCCAGAGCGGTTTTGGCACGACGCCAAACATCTGCCCGCCATCCAGGGCAAAGCTTCCGTCGCTCACGGGGAGCAGTTCAAATTCGCCTAGCTGCATTAGTCCTCGGTCATCCAGGTTGTAGGGGCAACCCTTGTGGTTGCCCTCGTGCCTACTTGGTTTAGTGAGCTCAATCTCGCGTGATCCCGGAAGGGCGGGGCTTTAGAGCCTGTGTGAGAACTCCCTTTGCGTGTCATTCCGAGGAGCCGAAGGCGACGAGGAATCTCGCAGTGCCTTGAAAACACTCAGAGCGAGATTCCTCGCTCCGCTCGGAATGACACTCCAAAGGAGGTTTTCACACAGATTCTGAAGCCCCGCCCTTCCACTTCTAACGAAAAAACTCGCCTATTGATTCCGCCAAGCTCCAGGCCAGCCACAAGTGGCGGGCGAGACGCCCGCGCTCCGTCATTTTTCTTCGACCAATTCGATGAGCACGCCGGCCGTGCTGGCGGGATGCAGGAAAGCCACGAGTTCGTTCCCTGCCCCGCGGCGAGGCTCCCGGTCGATCAGCCTGACTCCGGAGTTTTCGAGCTCGCGCAGCGTGGCGGCCAGGTCCTCGACCGCCAGCGCGATATGATGCAGGCCCTCACCGCGCTTCGCGATGGAACGAGCCAGCGGTGAATCTTCACTCGTGGCCTCGAGCAGTTCCAGGCGGCTTTCGCCGATTTGAAACATCGCCACGCGAACCTTCTGCTCTTCGACGACCTCTTCACCATCCGCAGGCTTCCCCAGCATTTTCTCGAAGACAGGCCGCGCCGCCTGGAGCGAGCCAACCGCGATGCCGATGTGGTGGATTTTCATAAGCAGTTGTCAGTAGTCAGTCGTCAGTAGTCAGTGAGTCCGCCACGATTTCGAC
>CAWIUZ010000195.1:0-12104 GCA_963838915.1 uncultured Acidobacteriota bacterium | reverse complement strand
CTCTTCACTCAAGCCGAGGCACAGGTTCCGCTCACGCTCCCTTCGCACATGTCGCTGTTCACTTCCACTTATCCCTTCCAGAATCGCGTGGAAGAAAACGGCGAGCGCGTTCCCGCCGGAGTGGTGACGCTTGCTTCCGTGCTGCAATCGCGCGGTTACAAAACCGCCGCTTTCATCGGCAGCGACTTCCTCGACCGGCGCTACGGGTTGGACCAGGGCTTCGATGATTACGACAGCCCGTTCGGCCTTGCAACCACCGGCGTAGCGAATCCTCTAGCGATGAGCCTGCGGCGTGACGGCGCCCTGGTGGTGCGCGCCGCGCTCCAGTGGCTCGATTCCCACCGCAGCCAGCGCGTTTTCGTATTCGTACACCTTTTTGATTTGCACTTCCCGTACACGCTGCCGGCGGAAGTGGCGCGCAAGCAAGGAATCTCCCGTTACGATGCCCAACTCGAATACGTTGACCAGGTGATGGGCCACCTCCAGCAGGACTTGATAAGAAGCGGTTGGTGGGAGAAGTCTCTGGTGGTGGTGTTTGGAGACCATGGTGAAGGCCTGGCGGATCATCAGGAAACCGACCACGGGTATTACATCTACGAGAGCACGCTGCACGTGCCGCTGATCGTGCATTGGCCGCAAACAGCTGAAACCCGAAATTCGAAAACCGAAACTCGAAATTCGGCACGATCTTCGAGCTTCGAGCTTCGAGATCAATCGCGGTCGAAAACTCGGTGTCGTACACGACAGGAACCTGGAGGCCGTATTTCGAGGTATTACAGCCGGCGCCGTCCTGCCAGTCCACTGCCTTCACTAAGGGTGAGGAACCGCCGTTCAGGGCGCCGCTGTCGGAGGTTCTGTAATCGCTGGAAAGCGGAATGACCGTAGAGTATGGAGGGGTGGTGGTAGGGGAGGCAGGCGCATACTTATACTGCTGAATGCCTTGTGCCCCGCAGTTCGAGTAATCGGCTGTCTGGGACGAAGTGTTTGCGAGTCCCGGGAACGTCAGTATGGACACCTCGTCAACCGCGTTTTGGACGTTGCCGTTGGTGACGGTGCCGCAGGAAGCCAAGCCGGTGGCGCATGGCGAGAGCTGGTCCATTAAGGTGCGGACTCCCCACTTGGCGCAATCCTCTTTCGTGGGGGTGCCGGTGAATCCAGGGATGCTACCAGACTTGCAGTCTCCAGTGGTATCCTGCTGGTTCATCGAGGGTGTGGTATCAACAAGAATCATGATGTTCGCCGGAATCGGCGAGCCGCCCTTCATGGAGGAGAGAGATCGCGCGACCAGATGAATCGAATTGATGCCGAGTAGCTTGCCGAAGAACGTCGGTGAGGTGGCTGTTTCCACAACGGCCATGGCGTTTCCGCCCGCGGCGTTGCCACACATCATTCCTAAGTTCTTCAAGTAAGTAAGGCATTGCACCTGCGGGTAAGCATTTCCGGACGAATCTTTGCCCATGGCCACATTGCTCAGATCCTTAATGGCATTGTTCTCCGAGGTCAACCCGCTGTACTGGTTTGCAAAGCTCACGGCCCCAGCGGCCGTGTCGTTGTTGGATATGTCCGCGGCGCCCGCTGTCGCAGCCGCATCCGCCGAGGCTTGCAGTTCACGCTGTCCGTGCAGCGCAAAACCGATGTCGATGGACAACGCCGCCATCCCAAGCAGGCAAACCAAGAGCGCCGCCACCAGGTAGAGGACCTGAGCCTCCTGCTCGTGATACAGCCGCCGAAATAGAGAGTTCATGTTCCACCTCATTCGATAAGTACTGTGGTTATGGCACTGATGCAGTGCGCGTATTGGCACGTCCCTAACTGCAGAGGGCCGCTCTGGGAATTTTGCAAAGTCACACTTATCTTGGCGCCCTGCGCCAGGGGACAAAGGTTCATGCTGCTGAATGGGATCGGCAGGTTACACGAGTACGTGGCCCATACGATTCCCGTGTCGTTCGCCACCAGGGTACTGCACGTCGAACCACCGGCCCCCGTGAGCGTCGGGAGCGGCACGTTGAGGTTCGTTTGATTGAGGTTATGCGTCGCGGACTGAACGGTGGCTTGCGCCAGTTGGCAGGGATTTTGGGTCGTTATATTATCCGCTGAACCGGTTGCCAGCGTCCGCGCGCCCGCCGCTACCGCATCGGCCAGAACCACGTAGTCGTAAAAGGTCATCCCGCCCCAGAGGATGCCGACCAGTAGCATCGACAGGAAGGGCGTCACCAACGCGAGCTCATAAAGCGCCGCACCCTCTTCGCCTCCCGGGCGGGCGCCGGTGCGTAGAGTTTTGTGCCACGAACGTCGCAACCCGAGTCTGTTAGTTTGCTTCATGGGATTAACCCATACCTTTCGGAGCATGAAATCGTTCCCTGCGTTGAACTCACTATCACAGGTCGCAGGCCGTAGATCGCAGGCCAGTCTTGCCGCAACGTACAAACCAGACCTCATTCGATACGAATCGTTGTCTGCGCGCTGATACACGAGGCCACGCCTGTGCCGCAGGCGGCAGCGCCCTTTGTCGGACAGAGGTTGAGTCCGCTGAATGGGATCGTCAGGTTGCAAGGATAGGTGGCGGAAATTGTGCCCATGTTGCCCTGCCATAACTGCTGGCAAGGCGCCGCGGCGGTGCATGGGTTGCCGTTCAACGGATTCGTTCCGCTCGTCAACGCGCATCCCGAGGCTTCCGTCGAGTTCTGCCCGGCGGTAAAGGTCGGCGTTGCCACGCTGACCAGCGACTGGTTCAGTGTGTACGTGGACGTCTTCACCATCTGAATCGCCGCTGCACAAGGAGCCTGGCTAGTTTGGTTCGCCCGGCCCTGCGCCAGCGCAGCGGCGCCGTCCGCCACCGCATTGGCCAGTATCGCGTAGTCATAGAAGGTAATCCCGCCAAAGATAATTCCGATTAGTAACATCGACAGAACCGGCACCACCATGGCGAACTCATACAGCTCGGCCAAGCCGCCTTCGCCGCGGGCAAGGACCCATATGCGCCGCAATCCGCACTTTGTGAGTTGGGAATTGAACCTCTTTGACACTGTCATTGATTTGCGACCGTGCCTTTCTGACGAATTGAATTTCTTACCGAACTTGATGCTGCGAGTATTCTCCCTAACCGCGTCGCGGAGCAACCGTACGGATGTAACAGTACAGCGCCCCTGCGGGTAACGGTACTGCCCTGGCGCCCAGTGCAGCCGCGCCCCGGACATACGTGAGTGCAGGGCGGGGCCCTGGACTGCGGCCGGATCGGAAAACAAGTTGTCTGGAATAGACTCCGTGGTGGGAGAGAAGCGTCAGAATACTCCCACCCGCGGGTATTCTAGGCGAGGGTAGGCGCTCTGTAAAGTATCGAACTAGTACTTGTCAATGGTACTTATGGACCAATACTAGTTGTATAACCTGACATTTTTACTTCATACCTTCTTTGTTACTGGTCGACAAGGCGTCGCCGCGCATGCGGGATAACGAGCCCTCCTTTCTGACGGGTCCCGAAGGGACCCAAGATCATTAGCCGTAGGTGAAACCTACGGAAAGTGCCGGCGACGAGATTCAGCCAACCCCGCAGGGGTTGAATTCGACCCCTTCAGGGTCGGGGCAATCACAAGGAAAGGGTCATTTCTCCGTAGGTTTCACCTACGGCTAATGATGTTAATGCCCTTCGGGCATTCAAGCTGTAGAGACTCCGATTTGGGGCGGGGGGAAACCCTGGCGGGTAGTTCCAGGGCGGCCGCGAGGGCCGCCCTGGTGGGAATCGCGGTTACGGTGGGTAATGGCCGAAAGGAAGCAAACGGGTCGTCGTGAAGCCGACGCTGATTGAAGCTACTAGGGCGCCACCCAGTTGGCGCTGACGGTAGTGGGCACCAACCTGGATCTCTGGAGTTGCGAGCTGATCGCCGAAAAAACCTGGTTCAACTTCGAGATCTGCACGGCGTCTTTGCATACCGTGCCGGTCACTCCCTTTACTGTCTGGGGAACCGAAAAGAAGTACTGGGACAACGGCGGCGAGGCGATACCCGCCATCGTGGCGCAGGGCGTATTCGCGTTATTGCCCCCTATGGCCGGTACATTTTCCCCAGCGGTGCACCCCGACGTTTCCGAGCCGTAGGAAACGGAGTAGATCTTGGTGGAGGTGTTATCGGTCTGGACGACTCCCTTAGCCCAGTCTGCCGCGTTGACCGCCTGCGTGCACTCTGCCGTGGCTGAGTAAAGGTGCCCGCTCATTCCGGAAATAAGCACAGTTTGGTTCACGTTTCCCCCCATTTGCGTGGTATCGGCAGTTGCGTCGCCATCGCTGAGGAGAATCATGATGTCCTGGACGTGCGAGGTGTGGTTGTTGGTGAGATACGTTTGCGCCGCGACGATGGCGCCCGCATAGAATGTTCCCTCGCCGCCCGGAGCGGACAGTCCGCAGTTATTAGCAGTGTCGGTGGCAATCCAGGTCCCTGCTCCAACCGATTCAACGATGTTGGCGGCAGTGTTCAAACCAGAACTGTCAGTAACTTGGTAGTTGTCCTGAAACCCCAGGAGCAGGTATTCCGGATCATTATTGTACGGTGTGATCGGCGGGGCTGTGGAAGGGCAGGACACATCCTTCGGCGCATACGTTGAGTTCGCGGTCGTATTGGTCAACGGCGAGCCAGAGGGAAGAGTGGGGCAAGTCCGGGTCGTGATTCCCGAAGCAGTGTCGCTGCACAAGCCGGGAAAAACCATAATTCCGACCTCGTCGACCGGCGTACTATTGCCGTTGGTGCACGTCTGGCCCTGGGCGCAGGGCGCAAGGTCGGTGAGCAAGGTCTGAACACCCATCTGCGCGCACTGCTCGGGAGTGTAGGTGTTATTGGGGTTGCTGGACAGGCAGCCCGTGTCCGAACCCGAGGCCATCGACGCCGTGGTGTCGAGCACCAGCATGATGTGATAGGGGACTGCATTTCCGCTGGCGCTGGCGACCGAGGTTGCCGTGAGGTTCAGCGATTTGAAGCCGAACACCTTGGCGAAGAACGTGGGGATGGTCGCTGTCTCCACAACCTGGAGGGCGTTGCAGCCGCTATACGGATTGGCAGTCTGATTGGGTGCCGGGGGCTCTCCACACAGTGGGTAGCTGGGAGTACCGGTATTCGGGGCGGTAGAGCACGGGGGGAGGTTGAAGTTGGACGTGGTGGTCACGAGGCACGCGAATTGGACATTCACGGCCGTGATGTTGAGGTCTTTGTGATAGTTGTATTCGCTTGATGTCTGGCCGCTGTATGCGTCCACGACATTAACCACGGATGTCGTGGCGGGGTTAGGCATGGCCGCTCCTCCCGCGTTGGCCGCCGCATCCGCGTTGGCTTGCAACTCGCGCTGGGCGTGCATGGCGTAACCGATGTCGATCGATAACGCCGCCATGCCTAAAATAGCGACCATGGAGGCCGCCACCAAATAAAGCGTCTGGCCGTCCTGCTCGCGATAGAGTCTCCGAAGGAGAGAGTTCATGTTTCACCTCATTCGACGTATACGGTTGTTGTCGCCACAATACAGTAGGTGGTCGGGCACAACGTAACCCCGTTCTGCACGGGACTGCTCGAGCCGCCCGTCACCGGACAAAGATTGATACCCGTGAATGGGATCGGCAAGTTGCACGGGTAGTAGGCTGAGATGGTCGCGGCATCGCCCTGTAAGGGTGTCGACGTACATGTATTGCCCGAGGCGAACGACTCAGTAGTCGTGATTAGAGATACTTTGAGGTTCCCGGCGGCGGTTTGAAGCGCCGTAACCGCCGTTGAGCACGCCGCCGTCCCCTGGTCTCTGCCGTTCTGTCCTAACTGCCTGCCGCCTGCCTCCACCGCATTACCCAATTCGACGTAGTTGAAAAAGGTAATCCCGCCAAAGATGATCGCCACCAGCATGGCCGACAGAACCGGCAGTACCATCGCGAACTCATACAATGCCCCGCCCTCTTCACTTCCCGGGCGTGTGCTTGTGCGCAGAACCCTGCGCAATGACCGTCGGAAGTTCAGCCTGGTAGATCGCTTCATAGGACTGTAACCGTGCCTTTCAAAGAATCAGATCCGACTTTGTGTCGCCTTTTTTGGTGAAGAGCCGATAGCCCTGGATAATCAGTCGAACACCGCGCAAATCTCACTAACCTGGACCGGTTCCCTCGATGCGGGCAATTTCAATCGAATAAACGCAATACGTATATGGACAATTCACGGTGATGGTGGTCTGATTGTTGCCGGTTTGGCCAGACGGATACGTAATTTGAGTGTTACCCTGGGGTAGAGAACAAAGGTTGATCCCGAGGCGTGGAAAATACATGCTGCACGGGTAAGTGGCCGCCATGACTGCGTACTCCTGCCCGTTTAGAATCTGGCAAGGTGCAGCCGCCGAGCAACTGGTGCCGTTGGCCGGATTGGTTCCCGTAGTCACCTTGCATGAAGACGTGCCGGCCCCGGTGCCGCTTTGGGCGATGAACATTGGGTAAGTCGGGATCGTGATTTGCGATGTCTGCATGCCGTAAGCGGCGGCGATGATGGCATTGTTAGCATCGGTGCAGGCTGTAGGGACACCGTTTTCGGTGGCCAGGGTCCTGGCGCCGGTGGCAACTGCGTTGGCCAGCACCACCCTGTCGTAGGCCATGATCCCGCCATAAACGATGCCGATGAATAATGTGAACAGCACGAGCGCCGCCATCCCGAACTCAAATATCGTCGAGCCTTCTTCGCGTCTGACGCGATAACCCGCCCGCCACGCTTTCTGACATATTGATCGGAAACCCGACTCGTTCGAAACTTTCATTGGGCAGTCACCGCACCTTTCTTTGAAGCCGAACCTCAGAACCGCAACGGAATCGCGGTTACGTCACGTCACCATCTGCCACGGCTTTTCCCACTGACCAGTGGCCGCAAGCCACGGATACGACAACTTGGCTGTTTTGGAAACCCCTCTACCGTTGGTTGGGAACTGGGATTACCAACGACCCCAGCAACCCGCCAACCCCGTCGGACATTATCTCCGGAAAACCGGCTCCAGTAAAGTACTGAACTAGTAAATATTCACATCGTTACTCTTGCCGGTTATCCTGGACATTCTGTCGCAAGTCCTTGATTCTCCACGTCATACTCCCCTACAACAGATGAAGCACGACGGCAGAGGATTCAAGAATTCTTAGTGATCTTTTTTGTCGCCGGTTGGGGGGACGAGATAATCTGTTGTACCCGCCCATCCCAGCCTTTACAGGGGCTGGATGGCTGGTGCTTGGTTGGTTTGATGGAGGGCAATTTCAGGTGGCCCTCGGAAGGGCGGCGCTTCAGCCCCGCCGTCGATGGTTGCAGGGTTGGAGGGGCCTTTAGGCCCTGAAGTCAAGCCGCTTCAGGGGCTAAAGCCCCGTAATTAGCTCGCGACATCAGCGTCGGGGCTGAAGCCCCGCCCTTCCCCTTCCGACGAACGAGTTCGCCTACTAATTCCGCTAAGCACTAGGTCAGCTTATAGAACGCCCGCATGTTTCCGATTCGCGGAAAGAGCGCATAGCGTTTAATTTCGAGGATTTGCTTGAGGTGCCCGAGGTCGCGAAACGCCCACTCCGTCACCAATTCTTCGACGGAGATCTCGCCCACTTTTTCATGCGTTCCCCGCCGCTTCAGTTGGGCGGGTTTAAGCGTTCTGAGCCACTTTACATTCGCTTCCCGCTGGCGCGCGAGGCTGGCCAGGCTTCGCAAAGGATGTTTCCGGTTGTATTTCATTTCCTCCCCGCGCTTCTCCTGGTCGAAGGAAGGAAGGAGAGGATTCTGCGCCTCAATCATCGCCGCTACACGCGACCGCATTCCAATCTCCTCGACGTCTGCCAGGTGTGCGAGGACTTCCTCGACGGACCACTTGTTCGCGGCAGGGCGTGTCTTCATTTCCTTCAACGACATTGAGGTGAGTTCCTGCTTGAGCTTTTCTGGCGTGGAAACCAGAATAGCGAGTACATCCTTGAGCATGTTTACCTCCCGGATGGAATTTCGAAAATCGAAATTCGCGCCCACTGGCCATCGGCAGCCTTCCTTCCATCTGTCATTCTGAGCGAAGCAAAGAATCACCGTAGTTGTGGCGTTTGCGCCGAGTTCGACGAACTGCGGAGATCCTTCGCTTCGCTCAGAGTTTGTGATTTTTTTGGATTTTTGGCCATTTTCGAGCACTTAACTCTTTTGTTATCAATGGCACTTTTTCGCAATATCCAAAAAAATCACGCTCTCTCAGGATGACGGCGAACGGCGTCAGCAATCGGCCATCGTCAATCAACCGGCCTTCTTGAGTTCTTCGCGCAACTTCGAGGCTAGCTCGAACTCGCGCTCTAACTCGCCGTCGCCCAGGTGGTGCTTCATGAACTCAAGCTTCTTACCCAATGCATCGAGTGCATATTGAATGTTCTCGAGGTTAGTCCGGCAAATATCACGCCAAACGGAGTAGGGGCTTTCCGCCAAGCGAGTTACATCCCGGAAGCCGGTGGCCGCCAACCCGACGGGCAGTTGCGAGTTATGGTCTTCCTCGGCAATCAAGCTGGCCAATCCGGAGGAAACGAGCTGCGGAAGGTGGCTGAGGAAGGCCAAGGCGCGGTCATGCTTGGCCGCATCCATGAAGTACGGCCGCCCCCCAATCGCCGAAACCAGGGAGACGAAAGCCTTGATGCGGGGCTCCTCGAGATGCTCCTCTGCGAGCGGCGTCAGGACGTAGCGAGCGTTGGTGAAGAGAGCGGCGTCGGCGTTCTCCACCCCCGAGCGCTCTTTTCCGGCCAGGGGATGCCCGCCCAGGAACAACGGTTCAACGCCGAAAGCTTCGCGCGCGCGTTCGCAAATGAGACGTTTGGTGCTGCCCACATCCGTCACCAGCGCTTCCGGTGAGGCGATGTCCTTCAAGCGCGGGATGCATTCCAAGATCGCTCCCACAGGCGCAGCCAGGATGATGAGTTGGGCCCCGTCGACGGCCTTCGGGAGGTCGTCCGTCCCTTCGTCCACGGCGCCCATGGCGAGCGCGCGCGCAACCGTCGCGGGGCGCCCGAAACCGATGCGCCGCGCCGCCAGCCCGCGCTTCTTCAGCGCCATTCCCCAGGACCCGCCAATCAGGCCGAGGCCGATAATCGTCACGTTTTCGAAAGTCATGTTCATTGAGGGGCTAGGGACTGGGGCTAGGGGCTAGGGGCTGCTGAAAAACCCTTTTAGTGCATCACTCCGAGGAGTTTCCATGGGCCCTTGGCCCACCCTAGGCAATGAAAATCGTCGTCGTCCCCCGCGAAAGCGGGGACCCATTGTCCGTAAAATGGATTCCCGCTTTCGCGGGAATGACGCGGCCCTCGAGTAGGGGCGGTTCGCGAACCGCCCCTACCAGCCCGATTCGCGGCAATGACATTGAGGGCGCGATTTTCAGGGGAGCCGTTGGCGAGGAATCTTGCAGTGCCCTCGTTAGCTGCCAGTCCCTAGCCCCTAGCCCCTAGATTTTCCGTCCCACCGCCGGTGCAATCATGCGCAATTCCTTGATCAACTGCTCGAACTGCTCGGGATAGAGCGACTGCGCGCCGTCGGACAAAGCCTTCTCCGGATCGTTATGGACTTCGATCAACAAGCCATCTGCGCCCGCGGCCACTGCGGCTCGCGCCATGGGCGGCACTTTATCCCGGCGGCCGGTGCCGTGCGAGGGATCGACGATGATCGGCAGGTGGGAGAGCTTCTTGATGACAGGGATGGCGGAGATGTCGAGAGTATTTCGGGTATAGCTCTCGAAGGTCCGAATGCCCCGCTCGCACAGAACGACGTTGTAATTACCTCCCATCATGATGTATTCGGCGGAGAGCAGGAGCTCTTCGAGGGTGGCGGAAATGCCGCGTTTCAGCAGCACCGGCTTCGTGACTTTGCCCACCTCTTTCAACAGGTTATAGTTCTGCATGTTGCGCGCGCCCACCTGCAGCACGTCAACATAATCCATGATCATGGGGATTTGGGTAAGGTCCATCACCTCCGAAACCAAAAGCAGGCCGTGTGCGTCGGCGGCGCTGCGCAGCATTTCCAGTCCTTTGAGTCCCAATCCCTGGAAACTGTAGGGAGAGGTGCGGGGTTTGAAGGCGCCGCCGCGCAACACCTTTGCCCCGTGCTTCGCCACAAAGGCGGCTACGGTGTCAATTTGCTCAGGATTCTCCACGCTGCAGGGGCCGGCCATCATCACGATCTCTTCGCCGCCCACCGCCACGCCCTTCCCGAGTTGAACGACGGAGCCTTCAGGACGGAAATGGCGGCTGGCGAGCTTGTAGGGCGCGGAGATGCGCACCACCTCCGACACGCCCTCCAGCAGTTCGATATTCCGGGTGTCAAAATCGACGATCGCCCCCACCGCGCCCAGAACCGTTTGACGGGCCCCCGTGGAACGATGGATATCGAATCCCATTTCCATGAGCTTATTAATGGCGTTCTGGATCTGAGCTTCCGTCGAGCCCTCTTGCATCACCACTACCATGCTTCTTCACTCCTTCTCCTGTGAACTGCCGCTGTCCATGGAATGACGCTCCAGAGAGCGCGCTTCGTCAATAATGCGCTCGAAAAGCCGGCGGATGGCGCCGTCGTCGAGAGGCCCGAGGTTCGATTTCACCACGTTGCGGAGTATCTGCATCTCACGGTCCGGCTGCCAGGCCGGAAGCTTCAAGCCTTTCTTGAGGTGACCGATTTCGACGGCGCAGCGCGAGCGCTCGTTCAACAGCTTGAGTATCTGTTGATCGATCTCGTCGATTCGCCTGCGCCAGCCATCGAGGTCATTCATGCGGGCTTCTCCCCCGTCCCTTCTTTGAGCCAGCGGACGAACCGCTCAATCGCCGCCGGCCCCTCCCCGGCGTACCGCTCTTCAATGGTATGGACTACCGCGCTGCCGACGACCGCCGCATCTGCAACCGACTGCACAGCCCGTACCTGGGCCGGACTCGAAATTCCGAACCCTACGGCCAAGGGCAGCGTAGTGTGCCGCCGGGCCCGCTCCACCAGCGGTTGGAGAGTGGCCGAGATCTCGCTGCGCTCGCCCGTCACGCCGGTACGAGAAACCAGATAAAGAAAACCGGAGGAAAGTTGCGAGGCCTGCTCGAGGCGCGCGTCCGTTGAAGTGGGCGAGGCCAGGAAAATCGTGTCCAGGTTTTGAGCGTGCATGATCTTGACATAGGCCGAAGCCTCTTCAGGGCTCAGGTCCACCGCCAGCGCGCCATCCACACCCGCGCGGGCGGCATCGCTCGCAAAATTCTCGAGGCCGTACTGCAAGATCGGATTGTAATAGCTGAAAAGAATGACGGGCGCGCGCACGCTTTCCCGCCAGCCTGGAAATCGCTCCAGAATTCGCCGCAGCGTGGTTCCCCCTCGCACGGCTCGCTCGGAAGCGCGCTGGATCACCGGGCCGTCGGCGAGCGGGTCGGAAAAGGGCACACCCAGTTCAATCACGTCCACCCCGGCGCGGTCCAGAGCGAGGAGCAGCTCGCCTGTGGCTTCGAGCGAGGGATCACCCGCCGTGAAGTACACCACCAACCCCTTCGCCTGCCTCTCGCGCAGTTCGCGGAAACGGGATTCGATGCGGGTTGTTGAAACCATGGGCATGGATTCTCACCTGCCGGTTGCCCCGAAAAGGCGGCCTCTAAGTATACGGGCAAACCCTTTGGCGTCCAGGGAAATTGTTTTCGGAGCCCCGTCAGGGGCGGCATAGAGTAGCCCAGGGCGTAAGCCCTGGGTTAGATGGCCCTCCCCCCGCCTTCGGCACCCCTCTCCCGCTGGGCGGGAGAGGGGACGGGGGTGAGGGTGCGGTCTCGCGACCCACGGCTTGCGCCGTGGGCTACTCGCTGCCGCCCGCTCCGCGGGCTGACTTCTTCATACTCAGGCGACTAAAGGATCCCCTGCGACTGGAAAATCCCCAAATCCTTGTCCCCCCGCCCCGAAAGATTGACCACAACTATTTCATCCCGGCGCATTTTGGGGGCACGTTTGATGACCTCCGCGACGGCATGAGCCGATTCGAGCGCCGGAATAATACCTTCCTTGTGGGCAAGAAGCCGCGCCGCCTCGAGCGCCTCGTCATCACTCACGCGCGTATACTCGACGCGGCCCCCCCGGTAAAGGGCGGCGTGTTCGGGGCCGATG
>CAWIUZ010000194.1:0-6661 GCA_963838915.1 uncultured Acidobacteriota bacterium | reverse complement strand
TCTGTCTTCGAATTCATCCGCTACATGCTGCGGCGTTTCTCCGTTGGTGAAGTGCTCAAGGATGTCCGTATCCCAAACCTCGTGGAGGTTCGGGTGGTAGGCTTCCGATTGTAGATTCGTTTCCTGGGGGGCATGACCGTCGAACTCCACGGGGACGCAGTTCCCACCCAAGTCGTTGGTCGTCGTGGCATGCAACGGCTGGTGCAGATCGCCGACGAGGTGAATCACGTACCTCAGCGCGTCAGCTTTCTCCTCTGGTGTCGCCTTAGGGTCGCGGAGCACGCCGAGTTGGGTATTGATGGCGCTCGTGACACAGCCAGTCGAGCCCGGGCAATACTGTGCGATGTCCCTTTGGGTGCGCCTCGCGGAATGTCGATGAAGTGCCAGCCCGCAGTGTCGGGCCGGCTGCGAAATAGCCGATCACGAATACTCCGGCCGGACAGATGCTTGCGCATGTTTCTTACATAATCTTCGCCCTCTAAATCTTGGAGCATTCGCAATACCCGTTGTATTTTTTCTGATCTTCAGGGCAGTTACCAAACATAATCGGGATTGGTAGTTTATTATTGGCATTCTGTTCTTGTCTCGCCCTATCGGTCAATCCAAGCAGCTTAAAGGCGAGGAGAAGCTCACTTACTCGATAGCTGGCTTGTCTTTAATGTCCTCAACGAGTGATTTTACGACCAAATCAGCATCCAGCCCGTTGGCCGTCAGAGATTCGCTGATAGTCCTTTGAATGTTCAGATTGTTAGGTTTTCGCTCCCTATAGCCCGCGCCGTAGCCCTTTTCGCTGGCTTGTAGACGCGATTAGCCGCTTCAGTAGCATTTCCCCTTTCAATGTACTCCTGAATGAACTGGCTTTGCTTTGAGGTTAATTTCCGCATAACGCTTCCATTTCGTTTAATCGCTTTTTTGAATTTCCTCTGCGCGGGTGGCGATCATCAAACAGCCTCGGCGATTGTCCAGCTTGGATCGCTTACTGGTGATCACTTGCGCGACATCGACCAAGAAGTGCGACAGAAGGCAATCGCCCGATTGAGCGCGGCCGGCATCTCGGATGACCTGAGCCGTGGTCTCCAGCAGTACGTTCCGCCCGCACAAGCTGACGCTATGCGAATCTTTGGCGAGTCTTTACCGGAAGGGCTTCGGCTGGTGGGGTAGGAGCGGCAGAAAAGTCAATTCAAATGACAAATGGCAAACGGCAAAATTCAAATGGTTTCAGATTTGCCATTGGCGATTTGAGATTCTTGTGTATTCTTAACTGCGCTCGGAGGTGCACGAAATGGAAACACGAGAAGTGAGCGAACGATTGCTCGAATACGGAGTGCCGGCGATTCGGGTTGTCGAAGCATTGCCGCGGAGCCTTGTAGGCCGTCGAGTCGGTGATCAACTACTTCGGTCAAGCATCTCCGTCGGAGCCAACTACGAAGAGGCCCAAGGCGCAGAATCGCGCGAGGACTTCGTTCACAAACTACAGATTGCGCTTAAGGAAGTCAGGGAATCCAACTACTGGTTGCGCTTGCTCGCCAAGGCTGACATCATTCCCGCTAATCGTCTCTCAGCAATCCTGGATGAATCAAACCAGTTGCGTGCGATGTTGTCGAAGGCGGTCGCAACGACTAAGGGCAAACGAAAAACAGCAAGCCCACGAAGTGTTTCAAATGGCCAATCGCAAATTTGAAACCATTTGAACTTTGCCTTTTGCCATTTGCCATTTGAATTGCTTGTCCCCGAAGATGAGGTCGTATCATGATTCGCAGTCTATTCTGTATTCTTTCATTAAGTCTCTTGGTTATTCCGGCCGCGGCGCAGGAAACGGTAATCGACCGCCCAAAGCCAATTGACGATGTGCTGGTGAATCCCGGTATAGGCATTGAAACATTCCAGCGTTTCAACGGCCAAACCCTGAACGCCGGCGTGGGGTGGTCCGAAGAAGGGCCCACGGCGAAGCTCAGAGAGGGCAGTCCCGCGCCGGACTTTCCCGGTTCCTCGATCTCCTACTGCCGCTGGTTCTGGCAAGAGCTCGAGCCGGAACACGGCAAGGTTCGCTGGGGAATCATTGACCAAGCCCTGTCAGAAGCGCACGCGCACGGCCAGGCGCTGGCCATCCGGCTGATGCCCTACGACCAGAAGCACCCGTTACCCGTCTGGTATCAGAATTCGGGCTCGCGTCGCGCCAACCGGCCCACGGACAAGGATGGCGACATCTGGCAGCCGGACTTCTCCGACCCGCTCTACCTGAAATACTGGGGCGAAGTAGTGGCGGAGGCGGGCGCTCGCTACGACGGGCATCCCGATCTCGACAGCGTCGATATCTCTTCGGTCGGTTACTGGGGTGAAGGCTGGAGCGATTACATGCCGGCATTCTCTTATCAGAAAGCCCTCATTGACATCTGGCTCGAAGCCTTTAAACGCACTCCGCTGCTGATGAACTTCGATCAGGAGCAGGCGCTCGCTTACGGCACGCAGCAGGGTGCCGGCTGGCGGCTCGACTGCTGGGGCGACATGCGCGACACGACGGGCGGCCGGTGGTGCCATATGTT
Source organism: uncultured Acidobacteriota bacterium (assembly GCA_963838915.1). Lineage (GTDB taxonomy): Bacteria > Acidobacteriota > Terriglobia > UBA7540 > UBA7540 > CAVROP01. Next base: position 4,118 of record CAWIUZ010000194.1, on the reverse strand, counting down.
CGACCTCTATCCGGAGCAGATCGTGCGCGCGGGTATCCAAGACGCCTGGAAACGAGGCCCTGTCTCGCTTGAAACCTGCTGGGTGCCTGGCTATTGGAAGCAGAAGGGCTGGGACGTGGATTACATTCTCGCTCAGGCGCTGCGCTGGCACGTCTCCTCCGTCAACATCAAATCGTCGGCGATCCCAACCGAGTGGAAGGCCAAGTTCGACGATTTTCAGAAGAAGATGGGCTATCGCTTCATTCTCCGGCGATTGGAATACGCGCCTCGCGCCAAAGCCGGCACGATGGCGCCGCTACACATGTGGTGGCTCAACGCCGGCGTGGCGCCTGTCTACAGGCCCTACGAGCTGGCGCTCCAGATAACCTCCGCCGCGGAAACGGCAACCATCAAACTGCCCGTGGAGGTTCGCAATTGGCTCCCCGGCGACGCGGTTTATGATGGTACTGTCTATATTCCGGCCACGCTGAAACCCGGTGACTACCGCCTTCGCGTGGCGCTTCTCGATCCGCGAAGTGAACAGCCGGTCATCCGCCTGGCCATCGAAGGCCGTCAATCCGACGGCTGGTACGACGTAGGCGGGATCAGCGTTGAGTAATGATGAAGCGCCTAATCGTCAATGCGGATGACTTCGGCTTGACGGCCGGTGTTAACCAAGCCATCATTGAGGGGCACCAGGATGGATTGATCAGCAGCACAAGCTTGATGGTGAACGGAGATGCATTCGCGCCGGCTGTGGCCTTGTCGCGCCAGGCCCCGCGTTTAGGAGTGGGCATTCATTTGAATCTCACGGAAGGCAAACCGGTCGCCCCGGCTTCAAGCGTTTCCAGTCTTATAAATGGCAGTGGGCTCTTCGCGAGAAAACCTGCCGGCCTGTGGCGAGCAATGCTTTTGGGGCGACTGAGCGCGGCCGAAATCGAGAGGGAGTTGCACGCCCAGATTGAAAAGGTCATGGCCGCGGGCGTTGTGCCGACACATCTGGATAGTCACAAGCACGTGCACGCCCTGCCGGTGCTGGGCGAGATGAGCTTGAGGCTCGCCCGCCAATATGGCATTGGGGCGATTCGATCTGTCGCGGAGACCTGGCCGGCGCTGGGCTACCTATTGAGACGATTCCCGCGCGCGAAGGGAAGGATCTTGCGGCAGCGCTTTAACAGTCTTACTCTCTCCGCCCTTTCGCGCGGATGGCGGCGCCGGCTGCTGCAAACGCATGTAGCGTGCGCTGAGCATTTCTACGGCGTGACGCCAACCGGGTTTCTGGATGAGGAACTTCTGCGCGAAATTCTTCGCCGCCTCCCGGACGGGACGAGTGAATTGATGTGTCACCCCGGTTATGCGGATCAGGCGCTGAGGCAGACGCCCACGCGTCTCCTCGAGCAGCGGGAGAAGGAATACCAGGCCTTGACACGGCCGGGCATCAAACTCCTGGCTAAAGATCTAGGCATACAGATTATCAATTATGGCGACCTCGCAAATGATCTCCATTGTCGTGCCGTTGTACAATGAGCAGGAGAATATTCGCCCTCTCTACACGCGCCTCACCGGAGTGTTGAATCGCATAGGACAGCCTTACGAGCTGGTGTTTGTGGATGACGGCAGCCGCGATCAAACACGCGAAATCCTGGATGAAATCTACTCGAACGACAGCCGTGTGTGCCTGGTTCGGTTGCGGAGGAATTTCGGCCAGGCGCCGGCTCTGCAAGCGGGGTTTGATTCGGCACGAGGCGACATCATCATCTCCATGGACGGGGATCTTCAACACGACCCCGACGACATCCCGGATTTCCTGGCCGAAATGGCGAAGGGATACGATGTGGTCAGCGGCTGGCGAGTGGACAGAAAAGATGCGTGGCTCACACGCCGCCTGCCCAGCCGCGTCGCCAACTGGATGATGGCCAAGCTCTCCGGCATGCCGTTGCACGACTTCGGCACCACGTTCAAGGCCTACCGCCGCGAAGTCCTGGAAAACGTTCATCTCTACGGAGAACTGCATCGCTTCATTCCAGTGCTGGCAAGCTGGGCGGGGGCGAACACCGCGGAAATCCCCATTAAGAATACAGTACGTCAAAAGGGAAAGTCACATTACGGCCTCTCGAGGACGGTGCGAGTTCTGCTGGACTTGATCGGGATCAAATTTCTACTCGATTATTCCACCCGGCCTCTGCACTTTTTCGGATTCTTGAGCCTGCTCGGAATGGGCGCCGGCAGCGGCGTCGGGCTCTTCCTTCTGTACGAGAAGCTATGGCTTCACAGAGCGATTATGCTGGCCCACGGGCCGCTTCTCTTCGTCGCGATGCTATTGTTCCTGACCGGGGTCCAGTTCCTTTCCGTCGGCCTGATCGGCGAAATGCTTTCTCGCACGTATTACGAGTCCCAGAAGAAGCCGATTTACACGCTGCGAGAAATCAAGCGCCGCAGCCCCGGACCGGCTCTCAAAGCGGAGCCTCCGACCAGCTGTCATTCTGAGCGAAGCGAAGAATCTCCGTAGTTTTGGCCTTCGGCGGTTACGGGCAGAATGCCGAGATTCTTCGCTTCGCTCAGAATGACAGCCTCCGAGGGTTCTTCTAAATGACACTAATGGCGATTGCCGGCTACGCCGTGCTGGTTGTAGCGACATTTCCATTTTTCTATTATCTGATCGTCATCTACAGCACGTGGCGGTTTTTCCGGCGCCCTACCACCCAGCCCGGTTCCAGGCAGGGCAGCTTCACCCCTCCCGTCAGCAACCTCAACCCGGTTCGCGGCCTCGACCCTGAGGCGTATGAGAACTTCGCCAGCCTCTGCCGCCAGGACTACCCGGATTACGAATTGCTGTTTTGCGTGGGCGAGAAGGACTCCCCGGTCGTTCCCGTGCTCGAGAAGTTGGCGCGTGATTTTCCGGAGAGGCGGATTCGCATTCTTGTCGGCGGGGATGGCCACGCGATCAATGACAAAGTCGGGAAACTCTCGCGCCTGGTGCGCGAGGCGCAATACGAAACCCTGGTGATCAACGACAGTGACGTGCGGGTGCTGCCCGAATACCTGCGCACCGTGGTGGCGCCTTTGGCGGAGCCCAAAGTCGGCGCGGTCACCTGCTTCTATATTCCGATCGAAGCCAGTACGCTGGCGCAAAAGCTGCAAACTATCGGCATGGTCTCCGATTTCTATGCCGGGATTCTGGCCGCCTGGCAACTGGATGGAGTGAAGTTCGCGCTCGGTCCGACCATCGCCACCACTCGCACCCAACTCGAGGGCTTCGGCGGATATCGCGCGCTCGCGAACCGGCCGGCAGACGATCTTCTGGTGGGCCGCTTGATCGCCGAGCGAGGCTACGAGGTGCGACTTCTGCCCTACACCATCCAGACGGTGCCCGACTACGCCTCGATGCCGGACCTGATTCACAAGCGCATCCGCTGGCTTGCCGTCATGCGCCACATGCGACCCTGGGGCCATGTGGGTCTTCTGTTCACGCAAGGGCTTCCCTGGTCGCTGGCCGCCTTCGCGATTCATCCGACGGTGGCTGTGGGATGCGGCTATCTTGGGACTTACCTTGGACTCAGATTGGCCATGACGTGGCTCATCGGCGGCCGGGGGCTTCGGGATCAAACGCTGCGCGGGAGAATGTGGCTCATTCCGGTGTGGGACGCCATGGCGTTTCTACTCTGGCTCGCCAGCTTCGGTAAAAACAGCTTCCGCTGGCGCGGCGGCGAATATCGCCTCCGCAACGGCCAGCTTGTACCGGGCCGTGCCGAAAAGGCGGAGAAGTGAAAGCTGATCCCCATAGGCGTTTACTTAACACCGCCAGAACCGATATACGTCCCGACGACCGCTAACACAGGCCCGGAGGGCCGTCAGCGAGTAGCCCACGGCGTGAGCCGTGGGACCGGGGGGCAACCCGTGGTTATCTAAGCCCCGGGAGGGGCGGCAGAGCTTCCTGCGTTAAGTCTGTCGCCCCTTCCGGGGCTGTGAATATCAACGCGCCACGGGCGCCACGGCTCACGCCGTGGGCTACTTTCTGCCGCCGCTCTGCGGCTCTGGGAGTCGCTGCACCTTAAGTGAACGCTTATGAGTCTGACCCCGGGCCCCGGGTCCGCCGTGCCGGAACTGCGGAGATGGCTCACTTCGCAGCGGTGCTATCC
>CAWIUZ010000193.1:0-7364 GCA_963838915.1 uncultured Acidobacteriota bacterium | reverse complement strand
CGCGATCGATGATGGCCTTGCGAATGCGGCAGTGGCGGCCGACGTTGACATGGGAAAAAAGAATGCTGGTATCGATCTCCGAGTAGGAGTTCACGCGCACGTCGGGCGAGAGCACGCTGTTGCGCACGGAGCCGCCAGAGATGATGCAGCCCATGGAGACGATGGAGTCATGCGCTTCTCCGGTGCGGCCGGGATCGCTGAACACGAACTTGGCCGGAGGGTACTGCCGCATATGCGTGCGAATCGGCCAGGCCGCGTGCTAAAAGCTGCGAGTGCGCCTGCCTTCCGGAAACATCCTCGAGGGAAACGTTTTCTATAAAGGCGCGGAGTCGGACTTCGCCACGCAACGCGACGTCAGCCGCACGAAACGGGACATCGTCACCTTTGAAATCAAGGTGGCAATTCCCAACGAGGAACGTCGCCTTTTTGCCGGCATGACGGCGTATGTGCTCCTGCCACGGCCGGCGAGCGAACGCCGCTGGCTGCATTTCTAGCTGAGAACAAGACCGCCCTCTCCCAAGGGGAGAGGGTGGGCCACGACGGCGCTTTCATCAGCCGTCGCGGGCCGGGTGAGGGGTCAGTTCCACGCTAAACACGAACTGCGGAGATCCTTCGCTTCGGTCTCTCGAAAGTCTGTCATTCTGAGCGAAGCGAAGAATCTGCATTACTTCGCTCCGGACCGGAACTGCAGATCCTTCGCTTCGCGCAGGATGACACCGACTTTCATCTACGTGGAAGGGCCGCAAGCCCATGTACGCTCAGAATGACAACCCATGAGCATGAATGCGATTGAAGTGCAAGGATTGACCAAGCGATTCGGCGAGTTCGTGGCCGTTGACCACGTTAGCTTCGAGGTGCCGCAAGGGGAAGTGTTTGGACTGCTGGGCCCGAATGGCGCGGGCAAGACCACGCTCATCCGCATGATCACCACGCTCACGCCCCCGAGCGAGGGCGTGGCGCGCGTCGCCGGCCACGACGTGCGCAAGGATCCCGAAGGCGTGCGGAACTCGATTGGCGTGATTCCGCAAGCGCTCACCTCTGACCCCGAACTGACCGCCGAGGAGAATCTCAAAATCCATGCCAAGATTTACGGCGTCCCTGCCGAGGAGCGCGAGACGCTGATCCGCGAACTCCTTGACGCTGTCGACCTGGCGCAGTTTTCAAAAGCCCTCGTGGGCACGTTCTCCGGCGGCATGCGCCGCCGACTCGAGATCGCTCGCGGGTTGGTGCACTCACCCAAGATTCTCTTTCTGGACGAGCCGACGACCGGGTTGGATCCCGTCTCGCGCACGAATGTTTGGGAGATGATCGAAAAACTCCAGAAGCAGTCCGGGTTGACGATCCTGCTCACCACGCACTACATGGACGAAGCGGACAAGCTGTGCGAGAGAATCGCCATCGTCGACCACGGGAAACTGGTGGCGCTCGATTCGCCTACGCGGCTGAAAGACAGCATTCCAGCTCACGAGGTGATCGAGGCGGAATTTGGCGGGGCGCCGGGCGACTGGCACGATGCGCTGGCAGCGCTCCCGCTGGTTTTAAACGTCAGCGAGCACGAAGGCGTTACGCGCATCACCTCCCAGGACGGAGCGGAAACGCTGGGCGCGATTATGGAACTGGCCCGCCGCCGGGGCGTCAAGGCCCACCGGGTCACCGTGCACAGCACGACCCTCGACGATGTCTTTTTGCATTTTACGGGCCGGCAGCTTCGCGACGAGCTGGGCGCCAAACGGTTGGACATCAGCCATCTGTACAAATGATTCGTGCCCTGCAAGGACGGGCTGAGGACGATTGTTCCGTAGGGGCGGTTCGCGAACCGCCCCTACAACCATCGGGGAACAAGGATGAAGTTTTACCGGATATGGGCTCTCATCGAACGCGACATGCGGAAGTTTTTCCGCAACCCGGCGCTGATGATGGCGTCGATGATTTTTCCGCTGGTGCAGCTCGTGGTGCTGGGCTATGCCTTTGGCGGAAAGATCACGAAGGTGCGAGTGGCGCTGGTGGACAAAGACACCGGCACGCAAGCCCGCCAGGTGCGCGCGGGGCTGAACGCTATTGTGGCGAATCCCGAGACGTTTCACCTCACGCAATACACCGACCTTTCCGAGGCGGTGACCGATCTCAAGGCGGGCTTCCTGAAGGCCGTCATCTTTATCCCTCCCGATTTTTCCGAGCGCGTGCTGCGCAACGAAAACCCGCGCATTGCGTTCATCGAGGACAATACGGATACCTTCACTTCGAGCGGCATTTTCGAGCGTATGCAGCAGTTGCAGAACAGCTTGAACGGGCCGGTGCTGCCGGCCATGGAACCGGGGGAATCCCCTACCGCGAACCTGGCCGGCCTGTATAGCCCCAACCGCCTCCCGGCCAGCATCGACATCCAGACGGTGGAGGTTTATCCCTACATCGACTACATTAAATACCTGTTGGCAGGCTCCATCTCTCTGTCAATATTCGTGACGGCTATGATCGGCGGCGGCATTACCTTTATTGATGACAAGGCTCGAGGCCTCCACGAAGGGTACCTCAGTACGCCGCTCAGCAAAGTGGATCTGGTGTTGGGACTTATCGGCTCAGGCGCGCTCAAGGGCCTGATGGCGGGTTTCATCATCACCATCATCGGCGGCCTGATTGCCGGCATTCCTCAATTGTGGGAGCCGGCGCGGCTGGTTTACCTGATCGTCGTCCTGGCCGTGACCTCTCTCGCGATGATCAGCATGATGTTTCTGCTTATGGTGCGCGTCAGCGATCCCCTGGTTCCGCGCGCCATCTTCGGCGTGCTCAATACGCTGCTCTTTTTCCCCTCGGGCGCCGTCTACCCGACGGCCGGCTTTCCCGTGTGGCTGCGAGCCATGTCGTTCGTCGACCCTTTCACCTACGTCGTCGACGCCCTCAAGAACCTGCTGCTGAAGGACACGGGGTTTGCCGGCATCAGCCTCGACCTTGCGATCTTGACGTGTTTTTCGGCAGTGCTAATCACGTGTTGCATTTTGCTGTTCAAACGGCAAATCTAAGGGTCCGGCGATGGCGGCCAAAGCGTGGGCTGGTCATGGGCTGTGATCTCTCGCCCTGAAGGGGCGGCCTGGCAAAGCCCAAGCCGGCGGGCTCTAGGTGTTAACCTGATGGCTCATCTCGCGCTACGTCGCACTCACTGGCCACTTCCAGAGGCCCGGAGGGCCGACAGAGAGTAGCCCATGGCGTGAGCCGTGGGATCGAGGAGCGGCCCCGGATTGTATAAGCCCCGGAGGGGCGACAGATCCCCCGGCACCGTCTCTGTCGCCCCTCCGGGGCTGCGGACATGAACGCCGCATCGGGTCCCACGGCTTACGCCGTGGGCTACTTTCTGGCGCCCGTCGGCTGACGGGCTCTAGCAGCCCTCGGGTCTTTAACTTAACGCGTATGGGCCGTTGGCCTGGGCTTTGCTGGGCCGCCGCGTCGGGGCTTGGCATTTTCCAGATTCAAAATTCAAGAGCCGGGCGTTCCAGAGTGTTTGGCAGAAAAACCAGAAACTGCGACGCTGTACTGAAGATAGCAACTTGAATTCAACCGCAATGGTTAAGAGAGGTAGACCAGCCATGAGAAGAACCGGTACGCGAGTTGTCGGGCGAGCGGCAGTTCTTGCCGGATTGCAGGTGATCGCCTTCGCGACGTACGCCGTTGCGCAATTCGGCGGAGCGGCGCCGCCGCCCACGACGCAGGCCACTCCGCTTCCGCTATCGGGACGAAACGCGCAAGGGGGCGGAGTTGTCGCGACACAATCCGCCGTGCCCAGCACCACGACCAGCGTAAACACCCTGAACCCCACGGTGTCCGTGCAGGGCGCCTATAGCGGGAGCACGAGCAGCACGGCGCGGCTTTCCTTCTCCGGAAGGCTGTCGCTGGCGGAGGCGGTCCAGCGCGCGCTCGAGCACAACCTGGGAGCGGTGGGCTCAAACCTCGCCCTGGTGCAAGCGCGCGGGCAGGCGCACGCGGCGCGCAGCGCCCTGCTGCCGGACATCAGGGCGGACGTAAACGACATCGAGGAAACGTTTAACCTGCGGACCATCGGGTTCAGTTTCAGCGTTCCGAATTTCTCGCTTCCCTCCGTCGTCGGACCATTCAACGTTTTGGACGTCCGCGCGCGGGTATCGCAGTCCATCGCCGATTTCACCGCCCTCAACAATTATCGTTCGGCGCGGGAGGTGGCGCGAGCTGGTGAGCTTTCCAGCAAAGATGCCCAGGATCTGGTGACTCTCGCCGTTGCCGGAGCGTATCTTCAGGTGTTGGCCGCGAACGCGCGGCTCGACTCAGCTCAGGCGCAACTGGACACTGCCAAGGCGCTTTTTGAGCGCACCGGGCAACAGCTCAAGTTCGGCAGGGCTACCAAGATCGACCTCAATCGCAGCCAGGTCGAGGTGCTGCTCGATCAGCAACGCTTAGTGACTCTCGAGAACGATCTTGCCAAACAGAAAATCACTCTCGCCCGCCTCACGGGCCTGCCTCCCACGCCTGGGTACGAACTCTCCAACGTTATTCCTTTCGCGCCCGCCCCGCCTCTCAGCCTGGAAGACGCAATCAAGCAGGCGTTTGCGCAGCGTTCCGATCTGAAAGCGGCAGAGACCCAGGTGAGAGCGGCGGAGCGCGCTCTGGCTGCGGCGCGTGCCGAGCGCTACCCTTCGGCATCCGCCAGCGCCGACTATGGCACGATCGGCACTCCTTCAAATTTGCGTCCCACCTTTACGGCCTCGGCCACACTAAACGTGCCCATCTGGAACGGCGGGCGCACCGCGGCGGATATTCAACAGGCGCAAGCGGCCCTTTCGCAGCGCCGCGCGGAACTCGAGGACACTCGAAGCGAGATCGAAAGCGAAGTGCGGAACGCCTTCCTGGACATCGAGGCAGCCGCCAATCAAGTCAAGGTGGCGCAGGAAAATATCCAGCTTATGGGGGAAACGCTGCACCAGACTCGCCAGCGTTTCGAGGCCGGCGTCAGCGAAAACGTCGAGGTGGTGCAGTCGCAGGAATCGGTGGCAGGCGCGAACCTCGATTATATTGACAGCGTGTTTGCCCACAATGTTGCTAAGTTGAGCCTGGCGCGCGCCCTCGGAAATGCACCCAGCGCGCTGGCGCAATTCCTCCCGGTGCAGCAGCGACCGTAAAGCGGGTGGCAGAGGCCAGGGGCCAGGCGTGCGGTCGACAAACATTAACCAAATACCTCGGCGGACGGCAGTGTAGACCTGAATGTCCCCTAGTACAGGCCCGGAGGGCCGACAGAGAGTAGCCCACGGCGCAAGCCGTGGGATCGCGGCGCAGCCCAGGGTTATGGTAGCCCCGGAGGGGCGGCAGAGGCTCCCGCAGGATGTCCTGTCGCCCCGTCCGGGGCTGTGACTCTTAGCGCCGCATCGGGCCCCACGGCTCACGCCGTGGGCTATTATCTGGCGCCGCTCCGCGGCTCTACAATTCTTCACGTCTACCAACACCGAGGAGCCGCAAAACGTTCCGTGCTTCACAGAATTGTAACACCGTGTTCACCTGAGTATAATAGTCCCTGTCTACACTCTGACTTTCAATAAAGGAGTTTGATCAGGCGCCTTCGGGGGAAGGGCTTAAGCGTCTGGGTTCCGGGTATTCCGGCATCCGGGTGGTCAGATGTAGGCTGCCAGCGACAAGCTCCAAGCTGCTCATAATATTGGTCTTGTGGATCGGTGGAAGCGCCTTCGTCCGTGCCTTAGCTTGATATGATGACGGCTTTACGCCGTCCATGGCGAACCCTCGTAGGCGGGATCGCCCCAACAAATCTGGACTTTCGGATTCGGAATGCGCGAGGAGGCCTATGAATCAGAGGACGAATTACCAAGTTACAGTGTTGCGCAAGCCGCTGCTGGCCGTCGCCACGCTGTTGTTCTTACTTATAGGATCTCTGGCGCCTTGCGGGGCCCAGCAAATCGTGGGAGCCATTACCGGCACCGTATTGGATTCCTCCGGTGCTGCCGTGGGAGGCGTCGCGGTGAAGGCGCACAACGTGGCCACCAACCTTGACGTGACGGTACACTCGGAGTCTAACGGGACCTACTCGATCTCTAATCTTCCGGCAGGAACCTATGAGTTGTCCTTCGCGAAAGAGGGCTTCGAAACCGAGACCCACACCCAGGTGTTGGTCCAGGAGGGCCGGACGGCCACGGTGGACGGCAGTCTGAAGGTCGGCTCGGTCAGCACCACTGTCGAAGTGACTGCCACTCCGCTCATGAACCAGACGGACGCCACGAACGGCTACGTAGTCGACCAACTTACCATTCAGTCCACACCGCTCGGCACCGGCAGCTTCACCCAACTCGCGATTCTGACTCCGGGCGTGCACGCAGATTTCCTGTCAGGCTCGGGCGCCAACGCCGGTTTGGGCAACCAGGCCATCTTCTCCAATGGCAATCGCGACACCAGCAACAGCTTCTCGCTGAACGGCGTCAGCACCAACAACCTGTTCAATGGGAACTCCACCAGCCAGGTCGGTGAGAATCGCTTCGTGCTGAATACGGGTGAGAACTTTGGTGCGGGCGGTGTGATTCAGACCAGCACTTCCGTGTACGGCGCCATCGGCCAGGCCCTGCCCACACCTCCTATTGACGCCATCCAGGAGATCGCCGTGAATGCCGCGATGTTTGACGCCACGCAGGGCAACAACAGCGGCGCGCACGTCAGCGTGCTCACCAAGTCCGGCACCAACCAATTGCATGGATCAGCCTGGGAGCAATGGCAGAACAGCGACATGAACGCCGCACCATTTTTCTATGATGCCGATAATCTCCCGAATCCGTTCCTGAATCGTAACCAATTTGGCGCCACCCTCGGCGGGCCGATCAAAAAGGACAAGCTGTTTTACTTCCTCTCCTACCAGGGCATGCGCGTTTCGGATGCGGCCGAGTCGACCAAAGACGTGACCGTGCCGCTTGGCTTGACCAACGACCGGAGCGCGGGGGGCATCGTCGCCGCCGTCAATTCGTCCTTCGACCTCACGGGAAGTAAGGCGCTCACGGCCAGCCAGGTCAATACTGTGTCGCTCGATCTTCTGAATGCGAAGCTCCCCAACGGACAATTCTTGATCCCCACGCCGCAAATCACCAATCCCGCAACTGCTGAGTACCTTGGCTACGATGCGATAGTCCAGGGGTTCAACTCGAAAGCCCCGGTCGATCAGGGCATTGCCGATGTGGATTACCAGGTTAGCGATAAGGACCGGATGTCAGCCAAGTTTTATATTCAAACCAATCCCACCAGCAATCCATTTGGCGCAGTCGGGTCCTTGCTGGGCTTCGAGCAGCAGCTTACGGCGGGTAGTGACGTGGGCACGATCAGCAACAACCTCATTCTCTCTCCCAACGTCACGT
>CAWIUZ010000192.1:0-35232 GCA_963838915.1 uncultured Acidobacteriota bacterium | reverse complement strand
CGCCGCCAACCCTCGCCCCTCTGACCTTTTCTGGTCGTCACTTCTCGATCTCCGAAGTGGAGATGATCCGCGAAGTGGCCGCCCAGTGCACCGCGCTCAGCCTCACGGAAATTTCCCGCACCCTGTGTGAGCTTCTCGACTGGAAGCGACCGAACGGGAAGCTGAAGAACCACGAGTGTCGGCTTCTGCTGGAAGGTTTGCGCGATCAAGGCCACATCAGTTTGCCGACGCTGCAGCTCTGCGGGGGCCGGGGGGCGCGGCGGGCGCACCTTACTGCGCACAGCGATCCCCAGGCGGAGATCACGGGCGCGGCGGGCGAGTTCGAGCCGTTGACGCTGACGGTCGTGGGAGCGGAGCGGAAAGCCGACTGCCGGCTATGGGCCGAGTACGTGGAGCGCTACCACTACTTGGGTCACCGGGTGCCGGTGGGGGCCAGCCTGCGATATTTCGTCTCTTCGGAGCGCTGCCCCGCACAAGTGTTGGCCTGCCTGCAGTGGTCTTCGGCAGCTTGGAAGATGGCGGCGCGGGATCGTTGGATCGGCTGGAGTGGCGAGCGGCGAGCGCGGAATCTTCCCTTCATCGTCAATAACAGTCGTTTTCTGCTGCTGCCTTGGGTTCGCGTGAAAGGATTGGCGAGCAAAATCCTGGGGCATAGTGCGCGCCAACTGCCCGACGATTGGGAGCGTGGTTACGGCTACCGGCCTCTCCTGTTGGAAACTCTCGTCGAGGAAGAGCGTTTTCGCGGCACGTGTTATCGCGCCGCCAACTGGATTCCTCTGGGGCGGACACAGGGGCGGGGGCGCATGGACCGGGAGCATCGCTCTCCCCTCCGCCCCAAACTGCTTTTCGTTTATCCCCTCTGTCGGAACGTCCAGCAGCGGCTCTGTGAGGCGGGCGCTCCGGCATATGCGGAACCTTCCGAGCCGGAGGATTCGGCATGGGCATGAATTTCTGCCCAGGGTGCTTCGAGAAGCAGCGCCGCATCGATCAGTTAGAGGAAGAAGTGCGCAGCCTGAAACAGCAGTTGCGCTATCGGCAGCAGCAGGCCGAGGAAGGACCTTTCGCTTCCTCCACGCCTTCGGCGCGTCGCCCCTTCAAGGCCAACGCCTCGGAAGCGCAGAGGGCCAAAGTGGGGGGTGCTCGGCGAGGACACCAGGGCCATGGACGCACGAGGATCGAAGCGAGCCAAGCCGACCGCTGCGAAACCGTGCCCGTGGGGGAGACCTGTCCGACCTGTGCGGGGCCGCTGCAGAGCCGGGGATGCCGTTCCCGCTCGGTGCTGGACGCGCAGCCCTTGCGGGCGCAGCGGATCGTCTACCGCTTGCAACGGAAATACTGCCCGCACTGTCGCAAGTTCATCCGGGCCCGAGCGCCCAGCGTGCTGCGCAAGAGCCTGTTTGGCAACCAACTGCTGACCCAGGTGGTCTTTCTGCATTACTTGTATGGCCTGCCCTTGGGGCGGGTCTGTCAGCAACTGGGCATCGGTCTGGGTGCGGCGATGGCCCTTCTCCACCGGGTGGCGTCGCTGTTCAAGGGCTTGCTGCCCAAGTTGCTGGAGGAATACCGTCAGGCCCCGGTGCGCCACGCCGATGAAACCGGCTGGCGCAACGACGGCCGCTCCGGCTACGCTTGGTTGTTTGCCACTCCCTTGCTGTGCGTGTTCCTGTTTCGCCAGTCGCGTTCGGCCCGGGTGGCCCGCGAGGCTCTGGGCGAAGTGCCACTGGCGGGGGTCTTAGTGGTGGACCGCTATAAGGCCTATAATGGCGCGCCTTGCCGGTTGCAATACTGCTATGCGCATCTGCTGCGGGACGTGGAAGATTTGGCTAAGGAATTCCCGGACCAAGCCGAGGTGCAGACATTTACCGCCACGCTGATTCCCCTGCTGGCGGCAGCCATGCATCTGCACTCACAGCCGCTCTCCGACGAGCAGTATTACGCACACGCACGCCACCTGAAGCAGGAGATTGAAAAAGTGATCGCCTCGCCCGCCCAGCACCTGGGCGTGCGGGCGATGCAAGATCGGTTTCGTGAGAACGCCCCTCGCCTCTACCATTGGGTCGAGGATCGCCGCGTGCCGGCCGACAACAACTACGCCGAGCGTCAACTCCGTCCCACGGTCATCGCCCGTAAAACCAGCTTCGGATCGCAGTCCGACGCGGGAGCCGCAACGCGCGAGGTCCTCATGACCCTGGTCCACACGCTGGCGCTGCGTTTCCCGGATCCCCAGACGCACTTCAAATCCCTCCTCGATCAACTGGCGGAACACCCCACCCGCGACGCTATCCGCCTACTCTTTCCCCAGAACACCAGTTAACGCGCTTCAAGGTAATCGAGACCTCTCATTCACACAATCTGCTCGCGCAGTTGGCGAGGCTTAGGCAGTCGTGTGCCCACCCTCCAGCCCGCTCGCGAGACCGAAACTGAGGGATTACGCGAGATCAAATCGAGCGAGGAAAACAAACAGGAGTTTCCTCGTTTTTTCATCCGTGCCACGCCAGGCAGAGTTGCACTGGCCAAGTGTCCGGGGGCGGGAATCAGGAGCCGGGGAGTGGCGCGGACGCTGGTTCCGCAGTTGGCAATTGATCCAGACTCTCAGGATTTGGATTTCTCTTCCAGGAGCCTGCGCAGGACTGGCAGGGCGGCTCGATCCTTTTCCTGGCCGGTTTCTTCTTTCGTCTTTATCAAGCTTTCCAGTGTCGAGACCTGAACTTTGAGTGCCGGACCAATCTCTATTTCTACAGTTTCTTGGAGAAGCTGGTTGTAATCGCGACCCTTTCCGACTGTTCCAAGAAGGTCGAGCGGCCCGAAGCGGGTCATCAATAGCTGATGTCCTTCAGAGGCAAGATGGGAAGGGCTGGGCTTCATTTCGCGGCGGCCGGGAATGCGATAATGGGCGTCCAACTCCTCCAAGGCTGCCGAGAGGCGGGTGACGTTGTCCGGCTCGCGGGAATGGACCACGTCGAGATCAAAAGTGGCCAGCGGGGCGCCGTGCAGAACGGCGCAAACCCCACCGACAATGATGAACTTCACCTTGTGCTGGTGAAGGGTTTTCAGGATTGCGAGATAGTTAGCGGTTGGCGCTGGCATCGCGGAGACTCAGGAGAGACTCGACAGATTGCTGAAGGACTTGCAGGCGCTCCGCAGGGGTGAGCGACAGCATCCAGCGAATCAAGGTCAGGTCAACGCCATCTTCGCTGTAGGTAGGTTCGTTCCCAGGCGAAGATTCTTCCTCACGATCCCCGTTGGGCAACTTGTGTCGTGCCATATGGCCTCATGAACAGCTTCGCCTAACCTGAACCCATTGTATCGGAATAACCCCTCACCCGTCACGCTCCGGCTGATGAAGGCGCCGGAGCGCGACACCCTCTCCCCAGGGGAGAGGGCTGCTCAGTCAGTGAAAAGGACCGCATTTTCTTGGCGAGGGCCGTTCACTCAATTCTATTCCTCCACTAAGCACTAGCCACTAATCGCTAACCACTGTCTTTCTCACGCCCAATAATTGCGGTCGAGGGACCGGTACTGAATGGCTTCGGAGATGTGGTCTGTGCCGATCGAATCAGCGGCGGCGAGGTCGGAGATGGTCAGCGACACTTTGAGGATCCGATCGTGGGCGCGGGCGCTCAAGCCCAAGCGGGACATGGCGCTCTCGAGCAATCGCTCGCAATCAGGGGGGATGTTGCAATACTTGCGAATCTGCCGCGAGCTCATCTGCGCGTTGCAGTACATCTTCTCGCCGGCGAAGCGGCGCAACTGGCGTTGGCGCGCTTTGATGACGCGCTCACGAATCTCCTGGGAGCCTTCTCCGCCCGAGTCCTGCCTCAGTTCCTGAAAGCGGACGGCCGGCATATCGATGTGAATATCGATGCGGTCGAGCAGCGGCCCCGAAATCTTCGAGACGTAGCGTTGAATGAGGGGCGGAGTGCAGGTGCACTCGCGCGAAGGATCGTTCAAGAAACCGCACGGACAGGGATTCATCGCGGCGGCCAGCATGAATCGCGACGGGAAAGTCAGGGACATGGCGGCGCGCGAAATGGTGACCATGCCGTCTTCGACGGGCTGGCGCATCACCTCCAACACGTTGCGCTGGAATTCCGGCAACTCGTCGAGGAAGAGCAGGCCGTTGTGCGCCAGGCTCACTTCTCCGGGACGTGGAATGGCCCCACCGCCGATCAATCCGGCGTCCGAAATGGTGTGATGAGGGGAGCGAAAGGGGCGAGTACCGACCAACCCTCCGCCGGACTCGAGCAGTCCGGCCACGCTGTGAATCTTGGTGGTCCGAATTGCCTCATCGAAGGTCAGGGGCGGCAGAATCGTTGGGATGCGTTTCGCCAGCATGGTCTTGCCGGCGCCGGGCGGGCCAATCATCAGGATATTGTGGCCTCCCGCACTGGCCACTTCGATGGCTCGCTTGGCGTGAAGCTGCCCTTTGACGTCGCGGAAATCCACGTTGTACTGTCCGGCCTGGGCCAGCAGGGCGGCGCTGTCCACTTTGGCCGGTGAGAACTCGCGCGTTTCATTGATGAAGTCCAGGGCCTCCGGCAAGGAGCGCAGGCCGTAGACTTTCAACTCCTCCACCACTGCCGCCTCGCTGGCATTTTCGAGCGGCAGCACCAGGCGCTGGATGCCCTTCTGCCGCGCCATGGCCGCAATCGAAAGAGCGCCCTTAATGGGGCGCAGGCCGCCGTCGAGCGAGAGTTCCCCCAAGAACAGGGTGTTCTTGAGGTCAGGTTTCAGGAGGACGCCCGTGGTTCCCAGAATTCCCAACGCGATGGCCAGGTCAAACCCAGAGCCTTCCTTCTTCACGTCCGCCGGAGCAAGATTTACAGTGATCCTTTGGAAAGGAAACTCCAGGCCGCAGTTCTTGATGGCCGATTGTATGCGCTCGCGACTCTCGCGCACGGCGGCGTCGGGCAGACCCACGGTAGTGAAATTGGGCAAGCCGGCGGAAATATCCACCTCGACCTCGACCGGGTAAGCGTCGATGCCGAAGACGGCGGCGCTGAGAGCTTTAAAAAGCATCGGAACTGATTCCTGCAGCAAAATGCATGCCAGGGACGACAAGCCGTGGGGAGCAATCGCAACGGGTCGGGGTGGGGCCTGCCAAACCCTTGCCGATGACCGGCAAGGCATGTTTCTCTGAGCTCAGGCCAGATGGCTCTTACGTGCCTGGCCAGTGAGCCCTGAGTCGAGGGAGTATACCAGAACGACCCCCCCGATGTCCCGGGAATCGAGAGTCGTATCACCTCTTCGGCTGCGGAGCTGCGGCTTTGCCTGCCATCATGAGGAGTTTCCATGGGCCTTTGGCCCACCCGAGGCAAGGAGAATCGGCGTCGTCCCCGCGCAAGCGGGGACCCATTGTCAGTAAAATGGATTTTCGCTTTCGCGGGAATGACGTGATTTTCAGGAGCCAAGGGCGGTCCTGAGAGGACACTCTTGAAGGATGTTGACATTCTACACCCATGGCTGTAGAGTGCCTACATGGTGAAACTTAAGAAAGCACTCTATCAAAACCGCATCGAGTTACTGCAAGGCACTCTCGACATGCTCATCCTCCAGACCTTGCAGTGGGGACCGCAGCACGGCTACGCCATCAGCCAGTCGATTCGCGGCCGCTCGGGTGAAGTCTTGCAGGTTGAGACCGGCTCACTGTATCCGGCGCTGCATCGCCTCGAAAAGCAGGGTTGGGTGACGTCGCAGTGGAAACAAACGGAAAGCAACCAGCGCGCCAAGTTCTACCGCCTGACTTCGGCCGGCAAAAGGCAGTTGCTCTCGGAACAGGCCCGCTGGAGCCAGATCGTCAGCGCCATTGCGGGGATCATGAGCCCTGCATCTACTGGGAGTAGCTAATAGCTGGGCGCGCGAAGGAACTGTTGTCATTCCGAGCACAGCGAGGAATTTCGATTTGCTTTTGGGGAGACCGCAGGAACTGATCAGAGCGAGATTCCTCGCTGCGCTCGGAATGACACGATTCCCTGAAGACTCCGGCGAACCAGGAGGTGCTTGTGATAAGCAGTCTTGTGTTTCGCGTACGCTCTCTGTTTCGGCGTAAGTCCATGGACGAGGCACTGGACGAGGAAGTCCAGAGCCACCTGCGTATGGCCACGCAAGAGCGCATGAAGGAAGGCGAGACCAGCGAGCAGGCTCGGCTGTCAGCAGTTCGCGAATTCGGCAACGTCGGGCTTGTGAAGGAAGTTACGCGCGACATGTGGAGATGGCGCATTCGGGAAACTCTGCTTAAGGACATTCTGATTGGCGTGCGCTCACTTCGCCGGCGACCGGGTTTCGCTCTTACTGCGGTTCTTTCGCTGGCGTTGGGCATTGGCGTCACCACCGCCATTTTCACAGTCCTGAACGCCGTCGCTTTGCGGCCCTTGCCATATCTAGATGCCGAGAAGCTAATCTGGATGACGACAATCCTCAAAAAGAACAGCACGGACGAGGTGACATTGACGGGGCACTTTCTGGAGTGGCGCCGCCAGAACCGGTCATTTACGGACCTGGCAGGCTACAACTACCAAACCCGCAACCTCACAGGACTCGACGAGCCAATGCAATTGCCCTCCGCAAAGGCTTCTGCTTCCCTGCTGCCCCTGCTTGGGATTCAGCCAGTCTTGGGCCGCAATTTTCTCAAGCAAGAAGACTATAAAGGACGCGACCAGGTGGTCCTGCTTGCAAACGGACTGTGGCAACAACGTTTTGGAGGAGATCCAAAGATCGTCGGTCGGACGCTCACTCTTGACGGAAGCCCCTTCACCGTCGTCGGTATCCTGCCGCCGGATTTCGTGTTTCCCGGGCCCGATCAAGTGCAATTAATCACGCCTTTGGGAAAAGACGAGGCCGCGGAGTTGCAACACAAAGTTGGATCCATAATTGTCAACGTAATCGGCCGCCTCAAGCCTGGAGTAACCTTCGAGCAGGCGAGGGCCGAACTTACCGTGATTCAGTCGCGATTGCCGGTTCCGCCCTTCCGCCCCACGATCACATTAAAGATGATGCCCCTGCGCGCCTTTCTGTTCGGAGATGTGAAGACCGCCGGCCTGATACTGTGGACTGCGGCCGGGTTCCTGCTGCTCGTCGCGTGTGCCAACGTCAGCAATCTGCTCATGGCCCGATGGATGCAGCGCGACCGGGAGTTAGCGGTCCGCTCGGCGCTGGGCGGTTCGCGCGGGCGCCTGGTTTGCCAGTTGCTCACCGAGAGTGCGCTGCTGGGCGCGCTGGCCTGTGCCGCCGGCCTGGCTTTGGCATTTGCGGCCCGCCGCGCGCTCCTTGTGCTGAGCCCCTACCGCCCTTCCGCCCTTCGCAATTTGCCCTTTGACGCTCGGGTGCTCGGATTTGGGGTTGGACTGGGAATGTTGACCACTTTGTTTTTCGGACTCATGCCGGCATTTCGCGTCACCAAAGTCCACCTTGCGCAAGCTATGAAAGTGGGGGAGCCATCCGCTGTAGGAGGGCGAGGCTCGCTGCGGCTACTTTCCTCGATCGCAGCCGCAGAGATCGCGATTACTTTGATCCTCTCGACCGCTGCGGGCCTGATGCTCCAGAGCTTTTGGAAACTGCGGTACACGAGTCTCGGGTTTCAGCCCGGCCACCTGGTGGTTGCGACGCTGAATATCCCCGGCTCCGCGTATCGTGAGCCCGCGCGGCGCTCTGGGTTCATCACGGAACTTCTGGCGCGTGCTCAGAGCCTTCCAGGCGTTGAACTGGCAGCTATCGCGGCAGCCGGTGACATCCCGCCGGGAGGTGGTCATGCCACCAACACCTTCGCCATCGAGGGACGCGATCAGCCGCTCGGCGGACCCCGGCCCATTGCCAGATACCCCGCGGTCAGCCCGGGTTACTTCGCCATCCTGGGAATTCCTCTTCTCGAAGGTCGGTTGCTGCAGGATTCCGATGGCCTGGAAGCTCCGCCCGTGACGGCCGTGAATTGTGCGCTCGTGCGCCGCTATTTCGAGCGGGAGAACCCGATCGGGAAGCGGATTCGTACAGGGTCGAACGACCAACCGTGGCGGACTATCGTGGGCGTGGTGGGAGACGTCAAGGGCTCCGGGCTGGCCGCTCCCGCTGAACCAACCATCTACCTTCCTTATCGCCAGGCGGATGCCGGTCAGGAGATCGGCTTGGTCATGCGCTCTCCCTTGAAGGCCGGAACCATTGCGGTGGAAGTTCGCAAAATGATCGCAGGCTTGGATCCGAACCAGCCCGTCGCCGATGTTGAAGCAATGAGCGATCGCCTCAGTGAATCAGTTTCGGGGCCGCGCTATACCGCGGGGCTGCTGCTCGCTTTTGCCGGCCTCGCTATAGCGCTCGGCTTGGTTGGCGTTTATGGCGTGATGGATTGCCGCATCCGCTGGCAACTGCGGGAACTCGCCGTGCGGCAGGCCCTGGGCGCGCAGCAGCGCGATGTAATCTGGCACGTGGTCCGTCAAGGGCTCGCCATTGTTCTCGTGGGATTGCTTGCCGGCGTATCCGGCGCGCTGGGACTGAGCCGGCTGTTGTCCGGCCTTCTGTACCAGGTTTCCGTGCACGACCCTCTCACCTTCACCATTGCGCCTGCAGGCTTGGTGAGCGTGGCCATGCTGGCTTGTTGGATTCCGGCCATGCGAGCGGCCAAATCAGATCCGGCGCAATTGCTTCGTCACGAATGAGTCGCGGCGTGTAGGGGTAAGGCTTGCCCTACCCCGGTGCCGATCAGGGGACGGCAAGCCGTCCCCCTACAACACGCTCGGCGACTTCGCTTGGGAGGTGCGGTGATTAACCGACTCTTGTTTCGAGTCCGAACTTGGTTCGGACGCAGATCCAAGGAAGAAGACCTGGACGAGGAAGTCCAATGTCACCTGCGCATGGCTACCAAGGAGCACGGCGAACTCGGTGAGTCTGCCGAGCAAGCGCGAACCGCCGCTCTGCGTGAATTCGGCAATGTCGGACTCGTGAAGGACGCAACGCGCGACATGTGGGGCTGGCGCTGGATTGAAACTTTGCGGCAAGACATTCGCTTTGCCGTGCGCATGCTGCGGCGCAGTCCCGGCTTCACCGCCGTCGCCGTGCTCTCGTTGGCGCTGGGAATTGGCGCCAACACGGGCGTCTTCAGCCTGATCAATACCCTCATGCTGCGCCTGCTTCCCGTTCGGGACCCCGCGAGCCTCGTAGAACTGCTGCACCAATATCCAGGCGAGCCTCGTATGAACGGGTACTCCTGGCAGAGCTACGAGCATTTTCGTGATCACAATCACGTCTTCTCCGGCCTCATTGGCTTCAGCCCTTTCCGTTTCGACTTGCGGGGCGAAGGTTTGGGTGCCCAGACCGTCGATGGCGAATACGTTGTGGGCGACTTCTTTGCAGTCCTGGGAGTAAAGCCCGCGATTGGCCGCCTCATTGGACCCGAGGACAACCGCGTGGCTGCTCCGAACTCGGCAGTGGCCGTGGTGAGTTGGTCTTTCTGGAAAAGCCGCTTCAATCTGGATCCGGGAATTCTGGGCAAGCGGGTCACCTTGCAGAATGTGCCGGTCATGGTCATCGGCGTGGCTCCGCGTGAATTCTCTGGGCTGGAGATCTGGTCACGGCCTGACGTGTGGGTACCCGCCGGCCTCGAGCCCCTGATCGATCACTCCGGCCACCCGGTCTTCGGTGCGCCACTTGCCTTGATCGGGCGCTTGAAGCCCGGAGTTTCCATCGAGCAGGCGCGCGCGGAAATGAACGTATTGTTTCAGTTCACTCTCGATGAATTGAGCAAGGGGAGCAAGAATCCTCTCATTCGCAAAATCAAATTGGGTATCGTGCCTGCGGGCGCCGGGCTGGCGTTTCTGCGTGACCAATTCACCCAGCCTTTGCTCGTCTTGATGACGCTGGTGGGTCTGCTCCTCCTGATTGCTTGCACCAGCATCGCCACTCTATTGCTGGCGCGTGGGGCAGCGCGTGAGCGCGAAATGGCGTTGCGGATTTCCCTCGGCGCCGGCAAGATGCGCCTTTTGCGGCAGGTGATGACCGAATCGCTGTTGCTTTCCGGCGCGGGCAGCCTGCTGGGAATCCTGGTGGCCTATTTCGGGGCTCACTCGCTGGTTCGAATTCTCCTTTCCGGGCGGCCTATCGTGGGATTGCCGCCTCATTTCACCTTCGAGGTTCAGCCGGATGCGCATGTGCTGCTCTTCACCCTCGGAGCGGCGTTCGTGACGGGCATACTATTCGGACTGGTTCCCGCTTTACGGGCCGTGGCGACGGCGCCGGCGGCGATGTTGCAAGGCGCCGTGAGGCCCACGCAGACGAGGGCCACGCGCTTTTTCGGTAAAGGCCTTGTCGCCGCCCAAGTGGCCCTGTCGGTCGTCGTATTGAGCCTCGCGGGTGTGTTTACTCGCCATTTGTCCGACCTGCGGAATCAGCTCGGATTTGAGCGCGACCACCTTCTGCTCGTGAGCCTCGATACAACCCACGGCGGATATTCGGCAGAACAGCTTGCCCTCTTATATCAGGAGTTGCTGGGGCGCCTGGATGCTCTTCCCGGCGTGCGCTCGGCAACTATCGGTTCGCCCACTCCCATCTCAGGCGCAGGAGCGGCGAGCTTCGTGGACGTGGAGGGCTACCAGCAGAAGCCTGAGGACCGTCGCTACGTGGCGATATCATGGATCGCGCCGAAGTATTTCCAGACGCTCGGCACGCCATTGTTGGCAGGCCGCGATTTCACGTTTCAGGACGAAGGCGGACCGCGCGTCGCAATCATCAACCAAGCCATGGCGCGATACTACTTCGCCGACGCCGACCCCATCGGAAAGCATTTCACAATCGAAAAGGACTGGAAAAATATAGGCGGCCCGGATAAGCCGTATGAGATTGTCGGCGTGGTGGGGGATGCGAAATACGATGATGCACACGGGACGCCGCCACGCACGATCTACATGCCCGCGTTCGGGGACGGAAGATTGTTCGCAAGCGATTTCATCCTTCGCACCAGCATTCCCCCTGATGCGGTGACGGGCGAAGTGCGGCGGAGCACCGCCGAAATACTGAAAGGCATTGAGGTGCGACACATCACAACCATGTCCGAGCAGGTGGATGCGGCCATCGTTCCCGAGCGGCTCATCGCCATGCTCTCCGGCTCTTTCGGCACGCTGGGGTTAATCCTCGCTGCGATTGGCCTCTATGGATTGCTGGCGTACACAGCCGCACGGCGCACCAAAGAGATTGGCGTCCGCATGGCGCTCGGCGCAACACGCGGAGTTGTGACCTGGATGGTGCTGCGAGACGCGCTGCTGATGGTCTTGGCCGGGCTGCTAGTGGGAATTCCAGTGGCCTTTTGGTCCAGAAAATTTGCCGGCAGCCTCATTGAGGGCTTGCCTGTCTCCAGCGCCCTACCCATTTCCTTCGCCGCCCTGGGAGTAATCACCGTGGCGCTTATGGCCAGTTACATTCCCGCGCGGCGGGCGACCAAAGTGGATCCGATGGAGGCGCTGAGGTATGAGTGATTGTCGATTTTCGATTGTCGATTGAAGAAGCTGTCAGCCATCGGCTTTCAGCAAAAGCTTCGACGCGGACTTTTCACAATGTTTTGAAGCGAGGGAAGGGCGGAGCTTTAGCTCCGCCGAAATCGCATTTCCCCCGTATGTTGGTTCCGAGCGGCACGCAGCTTGCGGCCGCAAGCTGCGTGCCGCTCGGAACACAGGAACATCTGGGAAGCACTGAACCGGCGGGGCTGAAGCCCCGCCCTTCCCTAGTCGTGGTGAGAAGTCGCTGTTGGCGGATCGCTGGTGGTTGAGAGCTAGTGGAGGGCCTGATGATCAGCAAGCTCTTGTATCGTTTGCGAGCGTTGTTCCGGCGCAAGTCGTTGGAGGCGTCGCTCGACGAGGAAGTCCAGGGCCATTTGCGGATGGCCGCACAGGAGCACATGGAAAAGGGTGAATCCGCCGAGCGGGCGCGAGCCACCGCGCTGCGCGAATTCGGCAACGTCGCACTGGTGGAAGAAGTCACGCGCGACATTTGGGGCTGGAGCTGGCTTGAAACCCTGCTGCAAGACTTGCGCTACGGGCTGCGCATGCTCGGGAAGAATCCCGGCTTCACCGCCGTGGCCGTACTCACTCTTGCCCTCGGCATCGGCGCCAACACTGCCGTGTTCAGCCTCGTCAACACTATTCTTCTGCGACCGCTGCCGTACCGCAATCCCTCGGAGCTGGCAGTAGTGTCAGAGATCGTGCCGCAGATGGGAGGCGACCTCGAGGTCGGAGTGGCAGCCGGGGAATATCTCGACTATCGCGACCGCAATCGTAGCTTCGTCCAGACCGGCGCTTATGAAGACGCGGGATTCAATCTGACAGGGGAAGGAAATCCGTTGCGCATCAATGCCGCCGCGGTTACTGCTTCGGTATTTCAGCTCCTCGGGGTTCCGCCCCGGCTGGGGCAGGTCTTCACGGCGGAGGAGGAACGGGACGGAGGCGCAGCGGTGGCCGTCCTCTCCTATTCACTCTGGCAGCGCCACTACGGCGGCGATGCCGGAATTCTGGGCAAGACCATCAAGCTGGATGAAAAACCTTATCTGGTGCTGGGCGTCATGCCGCCCTCATTTCACTTCCCCTCGGACGGAGCTCCTCTCTCTGAAAGGCCCGACCTGTGGGTTCCGGAAGTGTTCGCCCCAGACCGCTTGAAGGATCGCCTGATGGAATTCGGCGTCAATTTCATCGGACGCCTGAAGCCGGGTGTCAACGAAAAGCAGGCTCTTGCAGATGTCAGCTCCGTAGCCGCCGGATTTATGCAGCAGCTTCCGGAATTCTACTCGGGCAACATCCGAGTGGTTCCTCATGTGCACAAGTTCGCCGCCCATGCAGTGCAAAAGGCCCGGCCGTTGATGATTCTTCTGATGGCCGCTGTCGCCAGCGTGCTCCTGATCGCCTGCGCCAACGTGGCGAATCTTCTGCTCGCGCGCGGCAGTTATCGTACTCACGAAATGGCGGTTCGGAGTGCGATCGGCGCAGTGCGATCGCGTTTGGTCCGGCAGTGTCTGGTCGAAAGCCTCCTGCTCTCGCTTCTGGGAGCGGGCGGCGGGTTTGCTCTGGCATTCATGCTGGTAAAGGGAGTACGCGCCTTTGGCCCGGCCGACGTACCTCGCCTTGAGGAAGTTGCAATCGAGCCCACGGCCCTGGTCTTTACGGTTGTGTTGTTGCTCGTGACCACTGTGCTTTTTGGATTTGTACCGGCGTGGCGGCTCTCACACGTCGCGCCGCACGACTGCCTCAAGGAAGCATCCCAGGCGCGTGGCGCCCGCGGCACGGAGCACCTTCAGAATTTCGTGGTGGTGGGTGAGATCGCCGCCACATTGGTTCTCCTGCTCGGCGGCGGCCTGCTGGTTCGGAGTTTCCTGCGAGTCTTGAATGTTCCTCTGGGCTTTCGTCCCCAGGGCGTATACATCGTGCGTACCCTGTTTGACGAGGCTCGCTATCCCAACGCCCTTAAGCGGGAAACGGTCCAAAAGGAATTGATCGATCGCCTCGCGCATCTTCCCGGCGTACAGAGGGTGGCGGCCGCGAGCCACTTGCCCCTTAGCGACAGTCGCCAGATCGGGTTCCGCCTCGAACATGCCGCGCCCGACGATTTTCACTGGGCGGAGAATTCGCTGGTAACCCCGGGATATTTCCCGGCCATGGGGATTTTGATTCTGCGCGGCCGAAACTTCACGGACCAGCAGGATCGCCCTAATACATCTTTGGTCGCCATCATAAATGAAGCTATGGCGCGCCAGTATTTTCCCGGACACGATCCCATCGGTCAACGGTTCCATTGGGGCGACCGCGACCTGTTCACGATTATCGGTATCGCGCGGGATGTGCGCATTTCGGCCCTCGACGCCGATCCGCCGCCCATGATCTACCACTCGATGTTCCAACTTGAGACCCATACCGGCGATCGGACTGCCCTGATCCTCCGCACCGACGGCAGCGCACAGGGCAAGGACCTCTTCGCGCGCATCCAGCAAGAGATCTGGTCGCTCGATCGCGACCTTCCCATTTATAGCTTTTCGTCGCTTGACACGCTGATTTCCGAATCGCTGGCCCAGCGTCGTTTCTCGACCCTCCTGACGTTGTCGTTCGGCCTGATCGCCTTGGCGCTGGCGCTCATCGGACTGTTTGGTGTGATGTCGTATCTCGTGGCCCAACGGCAGAGGGAATTAGCCATACGGATGGCGCTGGGCGCAAACCAAACCGGACTTTGGTGGATGGTCATGAAGCGCGGCGCTGCCCTCGCCATCATCGGCTGTGGAGTGGGATTGCCATTGCTTCCCCTTGCCGGACGTTCTGATCCGGGCCACGCTTTTCGAGACCAGCGCGTACGATCCGCTGACGCTATTCCTCGTCCCCCTCCTTCTGTTTGCCGTCGCCCTGGTTGCGAGCTACCTGCCCGCGCGCCACGCCACGAAAGTCGATCCCATGACGGCGCTGCGGTACGAATGACCCACCATTTGCGATTTGTGATTGGTGATTTGTGATTGCCCCAGAAGTTGTTCCCTGAGAGTCCCCCTTCCGCTCCACCTCAACCGAAAATCACCAATCACAAATCGCAAATCACAAATGACATGTTGTCCTCTTGACAATCTAGAGGAACGCAGTATCCTCATCTTGACCGTCAAGAGGAGAAACCATGAAATCCAGCGAGCTGGTCCAGGGCACTCTGGATATGCTCATTTTGAAAACTCTGGCGCTTGAACCCTTGCATGGCTATGGCATTGCCCTTCGCATCGAGCAGATCAGCAAGGGAGTGTTTCGAGTTAACCCAGGCTCATTGTTTCCCGCCTTCCGGCGCCTGGAGCGGGCGGGATGGATCAAACCGGAATGGCGCCCCACGGAGAACAATCGTCGCGCCAAATTCTACCAACTCACCTCTCTTGGCCGGAAGCAACTGAAAGCCGAGACTGAGGAATGGTCGAGGCAACTCGCTGCCATCACGCGAATTATGAGCGCTGGCACCGGGGCGGTCATTGGTGATTTGTGATTGATGATTTCTGATGTAGGGGTAGGGCTTTCCCTACCCTCGCCGACAATCACTCGAGTCGGAAGTAGTAGGGCGGACCGCCGGTTTTGCGGTCCGCGGACTTTCCTCGTGCAAAAACCGCGGACCGCAAAACCGGCGGTCCGCGCTACCAGTTAGCCGTGGGAGATTGCGATGTTCCGCATACAAAGCATCATCGCTGGTGCAAAGGCTCTGTTCGGCAAGAAACAGGTGGAACAGGAGATGGACGAAGAGCTGCGTGGTTACCTTGACGATGCGGCGAAGGCGAAGATGCGTCTCGGGATGGATCAGGAGGAGGCGTTGCGGGCGGCACGCGTCGAGATGGGCAGCATTGATGGGGTGAAAGAAGAAATCCGCAGCGTTGGCTGGGAATCAACACTCGAGACCCTCTGGCACGATTTGCGTTTTGGCATCCGCATGCTGCGCCGGAGTCCCGGCTTCACAGCCGTGGCCGCGATCACGCTAGCGCTCGGCATCGGTGGAACTGCCGTGGTCTTCGGCCTGCTTGACGCGGTCTTGCTGCGCCCTCTGCCCTATCCTCATTCGGATCGGCTTTTCAGACTGTTTCCGCTTGAAGGCAAGAGAAAACGCGGCGTCGAGCAGGCGTCATACGCGGACTTCCGTGACTGGCAGCGCCAAACCCGCACGTTCGATTCCCTGGCGGCCTATCAAGGTTCATCCATGAACCTGACGGGTACGGCGGAACCCGAGAGCCTCGAGGGTACGACCGTCACACCCGGATTTTTTGCGACCTTGGGCGTCATTCCTGTGCTCGGGCGCGAGTTCAGGACCGATGACACAGAGAACGTGGCCATCTTGAGTTACGCTCTGTGGCAAAGGCGATTCGGCAGCGATCGAGGAATCATCGGCAAACCCATCCACCTCGAGGGGCAAGTGTACACGGTCGTTGGTGTGCTGCCACCCCAGGTCCGCTTTCGTTCGCACCCTTGGGCGACACCGGTCTCCGAGATTTTTGTACCTGTTGTTCCGAACCCGGCGCGTGATTGGCATAGCGTGCGCGTCGTGGGACGCCTTGCCCCGGGTGTAAGCAGGGAGCAGGCGCTGGCGGAGATGAACGGCATCGTCGCCCGTGTGGCGCGAGCCCATCCTGAGTCGGAAGCATTGGGAATCGGTCTCGAATCGCTCGCGCAATACGTCGTTTCGGACGCCAGCCAGACCGCGTGGCTTTTGTTGGGCGCGGTCGCCTTCGTGCTTCTTATCTCCTGCTCCAACGTGGCAAACCTACTCTTATCCCAAGGCGCGGCGCGCGCGCGCGAGATCGCCATCCGCACGGCGGTGGGAGCAAGCCGCGGGCGCATTTTGCGCCAACTGTTAACCGAAAGCCTGCTGCTGGCGGGCTCGGGCGGCGCAATCGGCGTCGCGCTCGCCTATTGGGCAATACCGCTGGTGGGGCGCATTGCGCCACCGTTCAGCTCACTCTTCTCGCGCCTTGAAGATGCCCATCTCCACCTCAATTGGACGGTGCTGGTCTTCAGTGCACTCTTGTCGGCGCTCTCGAGCGTTATGTTTGGCGTTTTGCCTGCTTGGAAAGCTACCCGGCCCGCGCAAAGCTCCATCGCTGCCGGTCGCGCGGGCGGGATGCGTGGGGGACTGATCGCGCTCGAAGTTGCCTTGTCCCTCGTCTTGCTGGTGGGCGCCGGGCTGATGATGAAGAGCATCTTGCGACTGCTGGAAATTGACGTGGGTTTCCGCACAGAACATCTGCTGACCATGCAGGTGAGTCTTGCTGCAGCAAAGTACTCCACACCCGAGAAACAGGCCGCCTATTTCGACGAGTTACTGCGACATCTCTCTCCGTTGCCGGAAGTCGTCTCCGCAGGCGCGACCGTAGATCTGCCCCTAACGCGCTCCGAAACGAGCAACACAGTCGAGATCCCCGGAACGCACCAAATGATGGGCACAGCAGGTTACCACGCGGTCAGCGCCGGTTATTTTCGCGCCATGGGAATACCATTATTGAATGGTCGAGAGCTGGGAATTGCCGATTCCGCAAGTTCACCCTTAGTCGGTGTCATTAACCGCAGCATGGCAATCAAATGCTGGCCGAACGAGAATCCCATCGGGAAGACCGTCGTAGTTTATCGCTTATTTCGTGAGCGAACCCCGGCAGGAAACCACGTGCAGTTCAAAAGAGAGGTGCTCGGGATCGTCGGAGTGGTGGGGGATGTGCGGCAACTCGGGCTGGATGTGCCTCCTGATCCTGAACTTTTCATGCCTTACGACCAATGGCCCGCGCAGGAGATGTCTCTGGTACTGCGCATCGCCGCAGCGCCTTCATCGCTGATTCCTCGAGTCGAGAGAGAGATTTGGCGAGTGGACCCCGATCAGCCGGTCACCGATATCAAGACCATGGATGAATGGGTGGCGAGAGAAGCCGCGGGAAGGCGGTTCATCTTGCTATTGATTGGAGCTTTCGCGTCGATTGCAGCCGTGCTGGCGGCAGTGGGCATCTACGGCGTGGCTTCTTATGGTATGCGGCAGCGAACGCACGAAATCGGCGTTCGTATGGCTCTCGGCGCCCGCAGGCAACAGATTTTTTGGCTGATTCTCCGCCAGAACCTCAGTTGGCTCGTGATTGGGCTCGCCGCCGGCCTTGCGGGAGCTATCGCCTTGACGCGGCTTCTCGCTTCGTACCTTTATTCGGTCCGGCCTACCGATCCCTCGACTTTCGCGCTCATCATGCTCGTGCAGTTAGCCATCGCGGGGTTGGCCAGCTTTATTCCCGCCCACCGCGCAACGAAAGTTGATCCCATGGTGGCGCTGCGGTACGAGTGATTGTCGATTTGCGATTGCCGATTGGCGACTGATATTCTCGGGCGGCGCTTACAAGAACGGAAGGCGTGAAAAAATCAGGCGCCTGTCATCCTGAGCGAAGCGAAGGATCACCGCAGTCTCCCGAGATTCGACGACTTACGAACAACTGCGGAGATCCTTCGCTTCGCTCAGGATGACACGTTCAGGTTTTTTCCAGCTTCAAGGCGATGCATGCTGCGCCCGAGATTCGTTCAATCTTTGAGTTTCGATTTTCGGATTTCAAGTTCCGGCCCTAGTGCGTGTGCAGCTTCTCGTAAATCTGCAATTCTGCCTGGGCGCGCTCTTTGTCGCCCGTGCGGAAATAGGCCTGCGCCAAGTGGTAGTGGGCATCGGGATCGTCAGGTTTCAAGCGGCTGGCGGACTCAAACTCCGAGATGGCGTCCTGCTCGCGACGCTGAGCGGCGTAGAAGATTCCAAGTTGCAGATGCGTGTCCGCCGATCGCGGGTCAAGCGCCAGCGATTTTTTGAACAACGCTTCAACCCGCGCCTCGTCGACGCCTAACTTGTCGTCACGAGCGCCTTTCCACAGACAAAGAGCGCCATAGTAATAAGCAAGCGGGTTGTCCGGATTTGTCTCCATGAACCGCTCGATGCGCTTCGCGACCTCATCGGCGTGACCGTTCGAAACGTTGTACATCTTGCCGAGATACACATAAGGCCGGGGATCCGAGGGGTCGAGGTCCGAAGCGTGGCATAGCGCCTCAATTGCCGCGTCGTAGGAATTGCGCGCGTAAAGGGCGATGCCGAGTCCAATGTACATCCTGAGGGAATTTGGAAAGAGTGTGACGCCTCGCGTGAAAGCCTCAACCGCGGGTCCATTGCTATTGCTGGCGAGCAGCACCTCGTTCGCCAGGTCAAACGTGTTCTGCTCGCTCGGGTCCATCTGCGCGGCAAGTTTGAGTTCTTTGAGCGCAGAAGCGGGATCGTTTAGAGCTTCATCGGCCTGACCGAGTAGGTTGTGATATTCGGCGGCGTCACGGCGGCGGATTAAGTCGTGCAAAAGCTGTTGGGCTTTCGCCCCGTTCTTGGTTCCCAGATAAGCGCGCGCCAAGTCAAATTCATTTGAGGCGTCTCCAGGCTTCAGATCTTCCGCCTTTTCGAGATAAGGCACGGCGGCGGCGGGGTTTGCAAGGTAATACTCGCCGAGCTGATGATTGGCAGTGAAATCGTTGGGATGGGTTCTAAGGGCCTCCTCGAGCCGTTGCTCTGTTTCCGCAGATTTGGGTGTTTCCGTCGCTCGGGAAGAAAGCGGGTTGCCGGAAAGGCTTGGACCCTCGCTCAACAAACGTCGCGGGCTTTGCGCTTGCGAGGAATACCCGGCCGCGTCAATCGCGGTTTGGACCCCGCTGGCCTTCAATTGAGCATCGTCGTAAAAGCCCGACGGTTGTGCAAGCGGGGACTCCGGATTGGAGTGCGGAGGACCGGCCAGGGCTAGAAGCAAGTCAACCGTGGTCGAGATTCCGCCCCGAACCCGCACATCGGCTCGGCTGCCAGGCTGATAGCCGGCAGCCTCCACAACCAGCGTGTAACTGGCGGGTTCCAGCGATGTGAACGAATAACGCCCGTGCTGATCTGTTGTAACGGTTTGCCGGCTCCCGTCGCCTGCGGTAAGCGTGACTTTCGCGCCGACGATCGGGAGCTTCGAAGGCCCAGCAATGGTTCCAGTCAATGCGCCTTTTTCTGCTGCACCGAGGGTCGCCGCTCCTATCAAAAATGCGAGGAGCCAGCCTCGCAGGTTGGCGTGCGCAGGGGCGTCCTTGGAGAAAGGCGGGAATTTGGGATGACTTTCGGCTCCATCACGACGTGCGGATCCGCGCGAGGAGCTTCGAGTCCGGAAATCGTCTGTGCCACCCATAGGAATCCCTGACTCCGCGACTTGTCGAACTCAATTCTAACACCAAGAACGGTCACGGAGTGCAGGGCGGCTGTCGCGGTGCGCATCGCTTCCTCCGGCGGAGCACTCTCAAAACGTTGGCGCGGGTCGTGTCTCAATGTGATTCGTAGCGCTGGCCTTTAGGCCAGCATTTGCCGACCCTTCGCTGCGCCCAGGGCAGGCTCTGAAGGTCGGCGCTACATTCAAATCCGGACACTACCGCAGCCTGATTGAAAAACGCTTGTGTGGGGCATAGAATAAATGACGCAGGGCTCCGGTCCGAAGCCCGGGAATGAGGGGCGCTCCCTCAGAACCCCAAGCAAGTTGGGAGCTCGAATGCGACCCGAGGAAAAGCTGCCGGAAGACGTTCAGGATGCCTTGAGGAGAGGCCTGCTCAAGCGCCTGCCGCAGACCTTCCTTCCCTTCACCAATCAGCATCTGCGCGAGTGGGACCACCTGTTTCCATACGAACGGCAGTCGGTCGAGCGCCTGATCGTTTATGTGGCCGGCCTGAGCGACGAGGAGTTTTCCAGCCTGTTCCGGGACGTCGTGGCACTCGAAGATAAGATGGGGGTTCGCCACTGGAAGGAGTTCTCGACCAATGAACAGACTATCGAGAACTCGTCTCTGCTGGCACGCTCGCCGTACTTCCAGGAATGGCGGAAGGCTGTGCAGGCGGTTTTCGACGTGGTTGAACAGCACGGACCGAGGGCGCAGACCGCCGCCGGCAAGACGGGAGGCCGGCTGATTTTCTTGATCCTCCCCAAGCCCCTTCCGCTCGATCCGGAAACAGTCTGGTCGAAGTGGCAAGGAATCGGCCGCCCGCTGAAACTCGAAGTGCCGTCATCTGGCGCGGATCAAAGTCCCGCACAAACTCTACTAGGAGGTACACCCGGAGCGGCCGGAGCGCGGGCCGGAGGTCTCTTGGATGTGGTGCTGCGCCGCCCGAACTCACCGCTTGCGGACACTTGGGTGTGTGACGCCGAATCCAGCCTGGTCGATTATCTGCGAACGGGTGGACCTGCCGGGTCCACGCCCCCGCCCGCCATCCTGCTCAGTTACGGCAGGCTGGCTTCCTTCCGAGAGAGCTTCGCGCACGAGATGAACACCATGCGCAAGGACCTCACCGACGCGGACGCGGTGTTCGATTATCTGCGCAAAGTCGAAGTCACGCCGTGGTGTCCGGAGGAAGTGGCGGCAAATCCCGCGATCCGGGAGTTCCTGCGCTCGCTTTACCTCAGCGGGAACGGCGCCCTGCTGCTCGGAAACTCGTTCGTGGAATGGGCAGCCTCGGAGGCGCTACGTCGCGCGCGACCTTCTTTCCTGGTGGCGCAGTTCGGAGTTCGCAACAAGCCGAAGCCCTTTACGGGCGTGCTGGTATTTGAGAATCCCGAGAAGCTGAATCCCCTCCCTCCCGTCCCGGACTTACCGGGCAGCGCCATCGATGCCGAAATGCTCTCACTGTACGTTTGGCTGGCCGCCAACCGTTACGAGGAATACCAGCACTCGACCGCGTGCGTGTGTTTGGCCGAAAGCCTTTCCGAAGCTTACGTTGTTGCTCCCCAGGAATTCCCCCTCGGGCGCGAAACATCCCCGGTTACGCTCGACCACTTTGCGGATGCCCTGCGGGCCTGGATCGCGTGAGTGTGGAATTCGGAAAATTGAAACCGGAAAATGGTAACCCGCGGGAGTTTCCTCATCTTCAGTTTTCTATTTTCCAGGTTCGAGCGGCAAGTCTCATGAGTCAGAGGTACATTGCAAAACTCAGCCCGCGGAGCGGGCGGCAGCGTGTAGCCCACGGCGCAAGCCGTGGGTCGCGAGAGCCAACCCTCACCCCCGTCCCCTCTCCCGCCTCAGCGGGAGAGGGGTGCCGAAGGCGGGGTGAGAGCTATTCAACCCAGGGCTTACGCCCTGGGCTACTCTATGCCGCCCCTGACGGGGCTCCGAAAAACGAACGTACATGAGAGAGACTTCTCTAACCAACTTCTGACCCACGACACTAGTTTCCACATTCCACTTTCTATTTTCCAGTTTCCTTATTCCGCTCTTCCTTCATCGAGTAAACGAATTTCATAACGTCCGATCGCTGCTTATCCTCTTCCGCCAGATGCTGTTCATAGAGCTGCTTATGGAGTTGGAACTCCCTCTCGGCCAATTCCTGTTTGCCCAAATGTACGTAAGCCTGGCCGAGCCGGAAATGGGCGTCGGGGATATTCGGGGAGAGTTTAAGCGCTTGCTGATACTCCGGCACGGCCTCAGCATATTGGCGGCGCTGGGAGTAAAGGTTCGCAAGCTGGAGATGGGGATCCGGCAGCGAAGGGTCGAGCGCGATGGCTTTCTTTAACTGGGACTCAACCTCATCGAGGTGCGCCGGGGAGGTTTCCGACCGCCGGCCCTTCCAAAGGCTGATCGCGTAATAGTAAGTGGCCAGTGGGTCTCGGGGGCGCAGTTCCGCGTAGCGGCGGAAGGATTCGACCACCTGGTCAGCCAAGGCGGGCGCCTGCTGGTACGCTTTGCTCAAGAAGTAGTAGGCGCGCGCGTCGGAGGGTTCCAAGCTAATACCTTTGAGGAGCGCCTGCACGGCTTCGTCATATCGGCCGCGCAAGTAAAGGGCGAGCCCGAGTCCGATCGCGAGCCGCGAAGAGTTCGGATAGCGTTCGAGGCCTGCGGAAAAAACCTCGGCGGCAGGATCAGCCGTCTGATGCGCCAGAAGTTCGCCACCCCAGTCAAACAGGTTCGGTTCACTCGGGTCCAGGTGTGCCGCCTTCTCATATTCGTTCGCGGCGGGCATGTAGTTCCCGGCCTTTTCTTCAACCCCGGCCAGCAGGTTGTGCAACTCGGCGGCGTCCCTCTGCTTCAGGAGTTCCTGAATCTCGCGCCGGGCTTCCGGCAAGCGCCCTAGCTCCTCATCGGCGAGCGCCAGGTCGTAGCCGTTATCGTACGAGGCGGGATTCACAAGCCGCGCTTTTTCGAGATAGGGAACGGCCGCCGCAATTCTTCCCCCTCGCAGGTAAAACGAGCCCAGGTTGCGGTTGGCGTCGAAACTCTCCGGCTCGAGTCGGGCGCCCTCTTTGAATTCATTCTCGGCGAGCGCCATCTTTCCCCGCCGCACGAGGTTCGTGCCCAGATTAATCCGGGCCTCGCCGGATTTTGGGCGCAGCCGCACGGCTTGCTCGAAAGGCGTCGCAGCTTTCTCATCCTGGCCTTCCGCGGAGTAAACCAAGCCCAACAACTCCTGAACCTCGAAACTCCCGGGCAGCGCTTTGACGAGTGATTCAAGCTCCTGCCGGGCGGCGGCGTACTGGCCGGAGTTGAAGTGGGCAAGCGCGGACTGGAATTTGCGGTCGAGCGCCTGAGTGTCTAGCCTAGCTACCTGGCTAACCGCGACGGGAGGGCCGCAAGCCACAGAGACGAGCAGGAGCGCCACGGGCAGGCGCGCCGGCGACCCGATCTTCGTCTTGCGAGCCAGTGTATTCAACAGCATTCCTGCTTCGTGCCCCAAAGCGAACGAGGCTAATCCACACTGACGGAAATCGTAACGCTATGGCTCGCGCCGGACCCAGTGCCTTCGACCGTGACGGTCCCAGATTCGGAGGGCGGCGGACTCACTCCACCGCCACCGCCGCTGCCGCCTCCGCAACTAAGGCCCGCCACGAGCGCCACTGCGAGCGCCGCACCCAACGCGATATCCCGCACCCACCCCCTCCGCAGCAGGGTCTGCGAGCGACCCCCATTCAGGACGATCAAGAACACCAGCAGCAACCACGCCCCCACCAAAGCCTGAGTCGCGCCCGGGTTCCGTGGGTGTATCTTTTCGAGCGCGGGGAAACTCGACGCAGTGGAGGAAGCGGTAACCGTTACTGTGGACGCGTTGTTGCTGTCGAGCGCTCCGACTGAGCAGGTGACTCCAGCCAGTGCGCTGGACACGCTACAGGAGAAGGCGACGGTGCTGCCCAGAAAGCCGTTGATCGGCGTGAAAGTGAGCGTGGACGTGGCGCTTCCGCCGGGCGTCACCGTCAAAGTGCCAGGGGAAACGCTCAGCGAAAAATCTGCTGGGACGGTCGTGAAGCTGGAAACGCTCGACCAAGCCCCGTACACACCGCTGGAAGACGACAACGCTTTGACCTGCCAATAGTAAGTTCCGGCAGCAAGGTAGCCCGCCGCCGGAGGGCTGGGCGGAGTATAAGAGGTAGCATTGACTTTTGTGCCCGTCGAGCAACCTTCGCAGCTCCCGACGGCTGGATTTGTGGGCAGCACTCCGGGCGTCTTTGCGATGAATAAGAGATAGCCCGCATTCTGTGCCACGGCGCCCCAACTGAAAGTGGGCGGCACTGAGACCCCTGTCGCTCCATTGGCGGGCGCCGCGAGCGCCGGCGCCGCGAGGGCCGAGCCGCTCGTAGTGAAGCTCGAAATGTTCGACCATGCAGCCGTGCCACCGCTCGAGGAGGGCTCACGAGCCTGCACCTGCCAAAAGTAAATGCCGGCAGCCAGAGCGCCGGACGGACTGTAGGAGTTCGAATTCGTGTTGGTCTCGTCGACAATCGCGCAGGCATCACACGTGGTCGTTGCGGGGTTGGTGGGCAGGCCGGTGGGACTGGTTGCGATCAGGATACGGTAACCGGCATTACCGGCCACATTCGTCCAACCGAAGTCAGGGGCGAGAGCCACTCCTGCCGCGCCGTTAGCGGGTGCGGTCAAGGTGGGAGCGGGCAGGTTTCCGGCAACCGACGAGCCCCACGCCTCGACCAGGTTAAAAGCATCAACGGAGCCAAGGCCCGTTGCCTGATCGTAACCGACGCCGGCGCTATAGCCGAACTGGAAGGGCGCCGTGGCAGGGCAGTCCTTAGAGCCTTCCGAGCAGGGCACGATGTTGTTGCCGGTGGTGATGTCGTGGAAGGCCGCGGGCGTCGTGGCTGCCATGGAATAGAGGACAGGGTTAATGTTGCCCAGGCCGTCCGGCGTGTTCATCTTCTGGTTGATGAGGGCCACCATCCCGGCAAAGCAGGGCGCCGCCGCGGAGGTTCCGGCCCCAGCCGTCAGTTCCCCCTGACTGTCGCGGAATCCGTTGACGCAGCTACCCTGGATGCAGAGCAAGTTTGTATCGTGAAAGAGCGCGGCATTAAGGGAAAGGTCAGGCACGTCGCGGGCAGAGTCGTTCGGCACGCCCGTCCCGGTTTGCCAACTCGGCTTGGAGTAATTAGCGCTGGCTCCCCCTCCCCCTGCCCAAAGCACGTGTTGCACGTTTAAGGGCGAGGAAGTTTCGTTCCAGGCCATCTCCGGGATATAGGATAGGGCAGAGGGGGAAACATCCACGCCGTTGGTATCCGCTGTCCAATATACTCCCGACCCTTCATTGAATTCCGTCCCGCCCATTCCGGTAACGTTGGGCACATCTGCCGGCCAATTTACTGCCAAGCCGGTCGTGGCGACTGTGGACGAAAGGCCGCCTTCGCAAGCTGCGGCTCCGGCGTCGCCGGCAGCGGCCACAATGGTCTGTCCTTGTGCGTTCGCCTGCCGGGCCGAGTTCGTAAATGCAGCAACGTTCGCGGAACCCAAGTGCGATTCGCACTCTGCGTAGCTCATGCTGATTACGGGGGCCGTCTTGTTGTCAATGGCATACAGCAACGCTTTGCCGGCTCCATTTGCCCCTCCGTTCACGAAAATGATCGTGGCATTCCTGGCCACCGCGCCCGCCCACTCAACGTCTCCGGTCGCTTCCCCGATAGCATCTGAAACGACACCAGGGTCCGTTGCACCGGGGATCAAGATGACTTGGGGAGAGTTGGGCGGCAGCCCCGCTGCGCTGCGGAAGGCCGTGATGTCGCTATAGGCCCTGCTGCCGTCGCTGTAAAGGTCGGTTTCTCCCATCACCGCGATTGACTGCCGCGTGCCGTCGATTCCGGCGGAGTATAGGCTGTTGAGATCGTAGATAACAGCGAAGTCGGCTGGGGCGATGTAGGTGTTCCCGCTGATGTGAGAGGTAAACGCCGGATTGAGACCCGGGTTCACCTTGCGGACCGTGCCGGCCGGCCGGAGAGGGTAATTGTCCAAGGCGCTAATGGCCAGCACTACGTCCGCCAGGGCGCTGGGCACGGAAGGCTCCGTGGCGTTGGCATAGTACGTTTCTCCGTGGAAGGAGAAATTGTGAATCTCGGTTCGAAAAGCAGCCTCCACCTGACTTGCCGTCCCCGAAAAAGAAACCCAGGTGCGGCTGCGTGCCTTCCAGGTGACGGTGAAGCCCTGCCCCTCGAGCCAAGCCACGACCCGATTCATGTCATTCCGGCCGAGCCCAAATCGGTCCGCGAACCGTTCCGGCGTCAGCCAACGGTGAAAGCTCGGCGACGAGGGATTCTGCTGGTCGTCCAGAAGCGCCGTCAGCGCGGCCTGCTGGCTCTCCGTGAACGCGAACCTGAAGGAGATGTTCTCGAGTTTGAGGGAGCCGTCAACCCGTCCGAGGTCGTTTTCAGGCCGCCGGAACATCGGGCGGACGTTGCCCTGGAGTGTGGCGCGCGAAGCGTTGTCGATCTCCTGCACGATGCGTTCCTGCGCCGGATCTTGCGCGAACGAAAGCGGCGTGAGATAGAAGGCCAGTCCCCAAACTCCAACCCACCTCAGTCGCAGGACTACTTTTGGATGCATAAATACCCCCTGCGCCGTTCTATCTTATGCCTGGGCCTTCCTGAGTCGAGGAAGGCGCATACATCCCGGTGGACCGCGCCGGAACGTATGCGCCACCCACGAATCGATGGGGGTGGTGGCGCTCTTGTGTAGCCGACTGCTTGTCACAGCACCAGCTCGTTTTCGAGCTCGTAAGCTTCGGTTCGTTTTCGCAAAAGATGGCGTTTTTTGCTTTTATTGGGGTCAAATGAGTGCTAATTTGCGTGCAAAACGCGCGTAATTTGCGACGTTCAAAAAGTGATTTTCCTTTGTTTTCAAGTACTTCTTAGCTTCGTTCCCACTATTTTGCATTTTTCGTAGTGGTCTGCTTCCCCGTTGCGCCGCGGCCGTTCCGGTTTCTCGCGGGCCTCGGCGCGTAATGGCGCTGGCCTACGACAAAATGTCCCTAACAAGACCACAGTTATAGGCTATCATAAGTCCACAGAGGTGTCAAGCGGAAAACGCTGAGTAGTGGTCGAGCTGGCGCGGAGGGTCATGGAGTGCGGCAGCGAGGCTGCCGCCCTGGAATTCGAGCAAACGGCGGTAGCTGGCGCTACCGCACTCCAAGGTGCCTTCGGCCCAACATTTTTCAAAGCAGAGCCGCAGACGCAGGCAGGCAGAATGTGGAAAGTACAACGGCGGGCACAAGGCCCGCCCCTGCGCGTGGTTTGTAGGGGCGTCCGTCGGCCGACGGACGCCCCTACGCTGGGTCTAGAAGTACAGCTTCAGAGCAAATTGGATCTGGCGCGGATCCTGGAATGGGAAGCGCGTCGAGCCAATCGCTCCAAAGTTCGTGCTCAGGAAGTCCCCGGACCCCGGCACGGAAACCACACCGTTGCCCCCGAAGTTGGGAGGGTTAAAGGTGGGGTGATTCAGGATGTTGAAGAATTCGCCCCTAAACTCCAAGCGGCTGCGTTCGTTGATTCGGAATTGCTTGAACAAGGAGAAGTCGAGCCGACTGATCCCAGGTCCGTTGACTTGGGTGGGGCCGCCACCCAGAAGGCCGAGGCCGGTTCCGACATTAACGCATCTCGCAGGCTGGGTGAAGCCGGACGGCGGGCAGGGTTGCGTAAAGGCGTTGGCATTAAGGAAGTTGTCGGGCGCACCCGAACCGTAGGGGTCCTGTCCCGGAACCATCATGGCGTTGCACCCGAAGTCGCCGCTCGTGCCGTCGTGACAGCCGATCGTCAAGGGCTGGCCATTTTCCACCACCAGGTTCCACACGCCCTGCCATCCACCGAGTATCTGATTCACAACCCCACTGGCGTTGTTCAGGAAGTGTTGGCCGTGGCCGAAAGGTAGCACGTATCCACCGCTGAAGTGGAAGACATTGAAAATGTTGTAGTCGCAGTTCCGGTAGTCCCCCTGGATACCGAACCCTGGTAGACCCGGGGCGCGTGAACCCTCACCCACGCCTCCGTTCAACTCATCCCCGGCGTCGCCGCGGCAGTGCGCCCACGTATAAGTAGCGAGAAAGTTGAAGCCATTCGAGAATCGCCTCTCAAGGGTGGTTTGAAGGCTGTGGTAGTTGCTGTTCCCTTGTGTGTCTTGAATGCTATCGTTGCAACCGAGATCCGGATAGGGTGTGATGCCTCCGGGCCCGCAAACGGTGGCCGTCGGATTCGTTTCGATGAAGGTCGGCGAATTCGACGCACCGCCCGTAACCAGGTGACGAGACCCGTCGCCCACGTAACCTACCGTAAGGCTGGTGTTCGGCGTTAACTCATATTGGAGCGTGAGATTCCAACCCAGCGTGTAGGGGGTTCTGAAGTTGTACTGCAATCCCTGCGGCCCTATCCCACTCACGTCGACCTGCGAGGGCACAAGCGATAGGCAGGAGAACGTATTCTCGATGGTCGCGGCTGGGCTACAGGTGGAGCCATTGAGATTGTTGAGTGGGATCGGCACCGAACCGTTAGCCTTGGGCGGATTTAACGTGAATTGGAACGGGAAGTTTTCCCCGATGTTCGGCCCGTACCCGGCATTCTCAAACGCGTTGTAGAACATACCGAAGCCTGTCCGCATAACCAATTTGGGGTTGATCTGGTATGCCACGCCGATTCGCGGGCCAAAATTGTCGTCCTGCGGGTTCGATAGCCCCGGATTGTCGATGAACTTGAGCGCGATGCCATCTTTGGCCAGTATGGCGGGGAATTGCGGGGCAGATTGCAATAAAGCCTGGTTCTTGCCGTTAGCGGGGTACAACATCTCCGCGGAGGTAGTTGAGGCAACGAAATTGCCTTGGCGGCCGTGGTTCTCCGCGATGGCGCCAAAGTGTTCCCAGCGGAGGCCAAGATTCAATGTCAGTTTCGACGTTACCTTCCAGTCATCCTGGAAGTAACCGCCCCAATAATTGTGGCCGTCGTCCGTGGGCGAAAAGTTGGAGACATACACCGTGTCAGCCCCACCGGCGAAGTTGACTGCGCACCCCTGTCCGGAGGTCGAAGTGCACGCCGGCAGGCCGACGGTATTCATCTCGGGAGTTATCAACAACTGCGCCATCCCGATGCCCGCGTAGTTCCCGTCGTACTGTAACTGCCCATGCGACCAGGCAGGCTGGAGAGTAGAGAACTTGATGTGCTGGAATTCCATACCCATCTTGAAGCTGTGCTTGCCGTAGATCTTGGTCAGATTCTCCGTTGCCTGGGTCGTCTGGGTAATTTCATCCGAAGGCAGGTAGGCGTTTGACCCGAGTGTGTTCAAATCGTTGAACCCCAGCGCGGGCAGACCGCCGTTTTCCGTCACTTGCGCGATCCCGTTGATACCGAACTGCTCGGGAATATTAAGTTGGGTGCCAACCGGCCCAAAGCGAGTGGTGTGGAGACGATCTTCGCCCAAGCGCGCTTCGTTCACCATAGTGGGAGAGAAGGTATGCGTGTAGCTTAAAGCCGTGAGAAACGATTTCGCAGTCTGGACGCCCTGCTGGAAGGCCCCGCCATCTGCAATGCCAGTGAAGGGGGCCGGAATAAACTGCGGATCGTTCACCCAACTGAAGGTTCCGAATATCTGGTCCCGGTCGCTCTTGTTGAAGTCCATCCGCGCGTCAATGGCCTCGCGGTTCTCGACGAGCACGGGGTTCGACGCTTGGTTGTTGACGATGCCGGGTCGCGTCGCTGCGGGGTAAAGATTAAGCAGCTTGATCCCGTTGGCGTCCAGCCGACCTCCGGGAAGCTGGTTGAGCATGCAGTTCGTTTCGCTCAGGCAGGCGCTGGTGAAGTTCGTTATGTTCCCTACAGGAGTTGTTCCGCCAGTCCCATAAAAGGGATCGTTCACGTAGCCCGTGTTGGGCGCCACAATGCCGGTGACGGAGTCCATCTGGCCCTTCGTCACTTCCCGCATGGTGGCAGGATCCAAAGCCGTTCCAACAGGCAGCACTCGGCCCAGAATGTCTGTCGTGGTGCAGGTGTTGTTGCTGAGGCAGGCAGAGTTGGTCTGGCCGAGAATCGTGTCCGACAAATTCGTGTAGCCACTGCTTCGTTCCAAGTCCGTAGGAACACTGTTGGTAAAGACGCTTCCTTGCCGCCGGCGGGTGATTTCAGCGTCGCCGAAGAAAAACAACTTATCCCTGCCGTTATAGACGTGCGGAATCACCACCGGCCCGCCAATCGTGCCGCCGAACTGGTTTAACCGGTACTCGCCTTTCGTCAGGCCCTCTGAATCCTCAAAGAAGTCGGCTGCGTCCAGCTTGTCGTTGCGGAAGAATTCCCAAATGTCGCCGTGAAGCTGGTTGGTGCCGGACTTCATGGTGGCGTTCATGATGGCGCCACCCGCGCGACCGTACTGCGCGCTGTAATCGGAGGTCTGAACCTTAAACTCGGAAAGCGCGTCCGGGGGCGGCAGAACGACAAAGTTCGTGCCGTTCAAGAAGTCCACGTTGTCCGAATTGTTGTCGATCCCATCGAGCAGATAGTTGTTTTGCGCGGGACGCAAGCCGTTGGCCGAGAAGGCGCCGGAAGCGGCATTGCCGCGTGTATCGGCTTGGGGCGTATTGACGCCTGCTACCACTTGGGCGAGGAAGGTGAAGTTCCGCCCGTTCAAGGGAAGATCGTTCACGCTCCGGCTGGTGACCACCTGCCCGACCGAGGCATCCTGTGTTTGCAGGGCGGGAGGGGCAGCCGTCACTTCAACAGTTTGAGTAACCACGCCAGGCGTGAGCGAAAGGTCCGCGACGATGTGCTGGTCAATATTGAGTGCGAGGTGGGATTGAACTGCCCGGGAGAACCCCGCGGCTTCCGCAGTTACCTCGTAATTCCCGATCTTTATGGGTGAGAAAATGTAACTGCCGTCAGGGCCGGTAGTGGTCGTAACGGTGAGGCTGGTCCCCTCGTTCTTTAAGCTCACCTTGGCGCCAGGAATCACCGCGCCGCTTTGGTCCCTGATGGTCCCA
This sequence comes from uncultured Acidobacteriota bacterium, assembly GCA_963838915.1. Lineage (GTDB taxonomy): Bacteria > Acidobacteriota > Terriglobia > UBA7540 > UBA7540 > CAVROP01. The sequence continues at coordinate 4,498 of CAWIUZ010000192.1, read as the reverse complement.
GCGATCGAGCCGGTGTCGACTTGGGCGCGAAGGCTGGCACAGGTCAGAAGCGAAGCTGCGGAGACTGCCAAAGCCAGAAAGAGAGACTGCAAGAAACTACAGTGTCTTTGCATCCGTTCATCCTCCTGTCATCCGCCGCACATTCGCGCGGCTGGAGATCTACGAAACGATGAAGTGGGGTGCGGCCAGCTTGGCCTGGAGGCAAGAGTCGGCGCCCGGTCGTCTCTCGTCGAGGTTCGGCTGCCGCGCGGTTAACGAACCGAAATGCAAATCGAGGGGGAGCGTTACCTTCAGAGAGTCTAAAGGGCTGGCACGCTCTTAGGCTCGATTTCTCGAGACACTTAAACCCGACGCAATTCTAAAGGCTTCTGCCCGACGCAAGGAAAAATACAATGAACCCCTAGCTCAATACCATGTTCATAGCGGAGTTGTCAAGGTGTTTTAGTACCCCCCAATCCGTCGATAACCGGCCCGCCGTAGGGGGGCGGCTTGCCGTCCCCGCGTTTCTGCTGCTCCTGACGAGGGTAGGGCAAGCCCTACCCCTACACCGCCCGGGTCCAGCCGCGTGCGGCATAGAGGCGCGAGGCCATGGGCCCTGCCGAAAAGCACGTTGCGGTACTGCGATCGAACGTCGCGGGACGCCGGGAGAACGGGCTTTTGAACCACGCGTCGCCCGCCTGAGCCGGACCCAGGCGTCTGATCGCCGGCGGGAGCCGGCTCCAGATCCTCGGGGCCGGCGGGCGCCCTGGGACGCTCCACGCCTCCTGATGGTGCCGGCGACGTGGGGGACGTATTGGGGCTTGCGGGCTTGGGCTGCACACGGGCCGGAACCGGGGGATTGGGAGGCGACTCACGCGGAGGAAGTTCGGGCACGGTCGAGGGGATCGATTCGTCCTCGGCCGGCTCGCTCTGGATTGGCGATGTCCGGGAAGGCCTATTGGTTCGTGGAGCCGGAGTGGTGGCAGCCGGCGCTTGCTCGGATGGGTACATTCGAACCGCGGGCGCGGCGGCGACGATCGTCTCGCCGCCACAGCAGGCGCTGGAGCGGGCCGTCGTGTAGCCGGTGGATACGACAGCAGTATCCAGCACCGTGGGCGAATAGTACGTGGTCGGATAGTACGTGGTCGGATAGTACGTGGTCGGATAGTACGTGGTCGGATAGAACCTGGTCGGATAGTAATAGGTGGTCGGGTAATAAGCCGTGGTTGGCAGGTAGTAGGCCCGCGTGGTTTCCACGAGTCGCCGGCCGAAGAGTCCACCGCGCCGGAATCGGGTCTCGTAGTACGTGGGAGCCACGTACGTCGTCGGCGCCAGCAAGGCCGACTCGGTCACGTACGCAGTCGCGTAAACCGTCGGAATTGTGTAGGAGGTCGGCACAGCGTAGGTGCCGGCCACAACGTAAGACGTGGGAAGTGCCAGCACGCTTGCCGTGGGTAGCCAGTCCGCGGTTTCCAGATAGAGAACCTGAGCCCGGGTGGACACGGAGCTCGAGGCCAGCAGCAGCACCGCCAGGATCGGCAATCGCCAGCCAATCAATCGCATGGTGTAACTCCTTCTCAGTGCGATTGCGGATCCCTCAAGAGAAGCTCGGCGTCATGCGTGGGACCCGCCTCTCTTTATGATACCAGAACGTGCCCCGCCAACCAAGGTCCAGCAAGGTGACTTGAGGTTTTCTACTTGAGCAGTTTCGAGTTGGGGAAAATATGACGATCGCGACGGATGTATCGACGGCTGTTCTGAAGGTAAGAGCGCCGGGGGCAGACACAGTGCGGGCAAGCTGCATGCTCGCGACGAGCCGGGCAGGCTGTCGGATCCGTGGGATGCCCTGCCTCCATGGCGTCTCGTCTGGCAAGGGTAGATTTGCATCCCGAGACGCCTTGTGGGATGATGAGGGAAAGAGTGTTCCCGGCATGCTTTCCGGCAAATCCCGATTCGAAGCGGGAGACCGAGACGCCTGACTGTCCGTGGAGGACAACGAACCATGTTAAACCCACGCGAGGCCCTGGAGGTCCTGGATCGGGATTTTCTTGAAACCCGAGGCAAGATCCTGGAAATCGCCGCGGTCCTCGATCGGATCGATCGGGCGCCAGCTCACCACCATCTCCATCCCGACCCGAGGGTCGGCCAGATTCGCCAGGCCCTCGAGGCGCTCTGCGAGCCGGGCCCGGGCCGCTCCGAGACGATTCAGTTGATCTTCTCGCTTGAGTACGATCAGAACTGGCGCGACCACCTGAAACTCAGGCAGCCGGCCCAGTCGCCGGGCAAGAAGTGATCTGTCGAGCGGTTTTCGGTCCGCATCGTCTGAGTCCCGACATGAGCTGGTTGCCGCGCATCTCCGGATGGTTTGCGTGCCATCAACTCGAGCTTCAGCGATTTGCCGGCAATCGCTGTCTCTGGCAACCGGGATGTTGCGTTCACCCAAGAACTCGCGTTCGGTGGTTCGCCCGATCGAAGGGGGTTGATCATGCAGTATGTCGATCCGCACATTCACATGGTGTCACGGGTTACAGACGACTACAAACGGATGGCGCTGGCGGGTTGCGTGCTGGTCAGCGAGCCTGCCTTCTGGGCGGGTTTTGACCGCTCGGGCCCGGAGGGGTTTCGCGATTACTTTCGCCAGTTGACCCAGTTCGAGCGCAAGCGAGCCGCCGGCTACGGCATCGAATATCGATGCTGGCTGTGCATCAACGCCAAGGAGGCCGAAAACGTCTCCCTGTCGCGGCAGGTGATCGCGATAATCCCCGAGTTTCTCGATGAGCCCGGGGTCCTCGGCATCGGCGAGATCGGTCTGAACAAGAACACCCGCAACGAGGCGACCGTGTTCCTGGAGCACCTCGACCTGGCGGCGCGAAGGCAGGAACTGGTTCTGGTTCATACACCTCACCTGGCCGACAAGTACCAGGGAACCCGCATGATCCTGGACATGATCCATGATGAATCGCGGATCAGCCCCGAGCGGGTCTGCATTGACCACGTCGAGGAGCACACGATCCGCCTGGCACTCCACGCCGGTCACTGGGTGGGAATGACGCTCTATCCGGTCACCAAGTGCACCCCCGCCCGGGCCGCCGACATGTTCGAGATGTACGGACCGGAACGGATCATGGCCAACTCGGCCGGCGACTGGGGCCACAGCGACCCGCTGGCGGTCCCTGAGCTGATCTTCGAGATGCGGCGGCGAGGGCATGACGACGCCTTGATTCGCAAGGTCGTCTTCGACAACCCGCTGAGCTTCTTTGGCCAGTGCCCGAGGTTCCGCTTCACGCTTCGAAGCGGGGCATCGAGCGGCGAATGACATAGACAGGGATCCAGGACTGCTCGGCCGCCAGCTCCTGAAGGGGGCATTGGAACGGGTGAGGAACCCTGCTGCGGTCGAGGAGTTCGTCGCGTACCTGGATAAGCGGCGAGCGTACATCCCCGACTACCAGCAACGGCAACGGGCGGGGTTATGGATCGCAGCACACGGGTGGAGAAATACAACGACTGGGCGGTGTCGGCACGCTGCAAACACCAGGGGATGAGTTGGTCGCCACCAGGGGTACTGGCCTTGGCCGCGCTGGAAGCCGCGCGGCGGAACGGTGAACTCGACGCTTGGCGTCGGGACCGTGCGCTGCCGGGGCGAGCGTTGCCGGGACCAATTGACAAGGCCGCTTGATCGCGAGACCGGTGCACCAACTGGCGAGCGCCAGGCATTTTTTCACGGTCTCCGCATCGCGATCAGGCAGGAGATCGACGACATCGCCCCGCTCCAAGTCTACGACGATGGTGCCGTAGCGTCGTCCTTTGCGCCACGCCCAGTCGTCGATGCCAACGAACCGCGGAGGCGGTGCCGACCCATCGTTGAGTTGCTTGAGGCGCCTGAGAAGCGTATCCGGACTGGTCGTCATGGCTAGCCCATGTTTGGGGTCCGTCAACGTAACCCCTTGGCGGACAAGACTCGATTTTCCGGATTGTCACTACATCGCGGTCTCTTCCCCCGCGGGGGGTGTCGGCGGCTTCAGATCCGTCAACTTCAATGCCTTCAGGACCCGGCGCGCGTCCGGGCAGCCCCCGCTGACCCCGCGACGCTCCGGTCGATCCTCCATGCGAAACGTCACCAAGCGTACCGTCTCCAACGCCTCCATCGCCCGCTCCGCCGAGAAGTCAATCCCCGCCTCCTCGAGCCGGCGAGCCAGCAGCCTCTGCACCAAGAGCGCCAGGGCGGCCACGAAGATATGTGCTTTTACTCGCGACTCGATCTGATGATAGATCGGCCGCATCGCCAGCACGTCCTTGAGCTGGCGGAACCCCCGCTCGACCTCGCTCAAGTCCTTGTAGATCGCCACCACCTCGAGCACGCTCAGGCCTGACTCGCTGGTCGCAATCACATATTTACCCTCGATCCCTTTCTCGCTCCCCAGGCCTGCCGCGTTCTCGAAGTACCGCAAGCCCCCCTGGTAGATGTCCCAGGAGTAGTAGCGGTACCCGTGGCTCCGCTGCAGCAGCCGCTCGGCTGCGG
>CAWIUZ010000191.1:0-7079 GCA_963838915.1 uncultured Acidobacteriota bacterium | reverse complement strand
GTGTCATAGCCAACGCCATCGCCGAGGACAGCGCCATCAACCGGATAGTTCAGAGGGTTCGCAGCTCCCCCTGAGAATGGCCCGGCTGCTGCCGCCGCCTGATCAGCGGCAGAGAAAGTGTCCCAGACCGCCGGCGCCAACTTCAGGAATGAGGCGAAGCCGCCACCCAGGATGCGGTTGACCTCGACTCCGTAGCGGATCATGTGCTTGCCTCGAATCGTGCTTCCATCGTACTTATACTCGTGATCATGCTGCTGCGTGACTTGGGGCGCCAGGAAGTTCGTTCCCGCGCAGAATTGGTCTTCGCCTCCATTCAGGCAAAACGGATCACCGCCAATGGCGAGCTCGGTTCCAGGCGCTGGATTGTAAATTCCTGATCCTGCCACCGCGTCGCCGAGCGCGTTGGCGAAGCGGAGAAACTCAAAACGGAAGCTGTGAGTGAATTTTCCAGTGACCCAATCAAAACCTGCAAGGTGGTCCTGAGAATTGTCGTGGTTCAGAAAAGGCTGAAAAGTGTTTGGGATGAACGGGACCACATTGCTGTTGATGTTGTAAGTGTATCGGTAGAACACCTTTAAGTTATTAGTCGCCTGCCAGTCCAGTCGGCCAAACGCCTCGTGTTCCTTAAACGGCTGATTGATCGAACTGGAAAGCGGCGCGAAGGGTCCGCCGAGTTCGACAGGCGCCGCATAGTCCTGGCGGGAGCGCTCCCAGTCGAGAAAGAAGAAGAGTTTGTCTTTCTTGATGGCCCCTCCGACATTACCCCCGAACTGCTCGCGGCGGAAGAAAAGGTCTTCTGGAGCAACACGCGCAGCAAGGTCGTGCCAGCGCCCGTAATCGAATGCTTCACCGTGCAAGGCGTTGCTGCCCGAGCGAGTCGAGATGTTGACCGCGCCAGAAGAAGTCATGCCGCTAGACAAATCGAGCGAGGACTGCTCGACTTGAAATTCCTGAATGGCGCTGGCAGGAATGTTCATGGTCGTGGTGCCCACGTTCTCATCGCTGATGTCGCCGCCATCCACCTCGATGCGGGCGGTGCGTCCGTAGCGTCCACCGAAGGAGATCGAGGAGAAGCCGTTCTTAGTGGGGTCGAAGACGGCGCCATCCTGAATTTGGACCCCAGGTTCAAGCTGCGCCAATTGCAGGAAGTTGCGGCCGTTAATGGGCAGGTTTTCGATCTGCTGTGTGGTGATGACGCCCTGCACGGTCGCCTGCTCCGTATTTACTTGGGCTCCTGTCGCCTGGACCTCGACCGTGGTCGTAGTCGCACCTACGCTGAGCGCCACGTTGCCGTTGGAAGTGTTGTTCACCTGCACCGTCAGATGGGTTTCGGTAGTCGTGAAACCCGGCGCGCCGACGCGGACCGTGTACTCGCCCGGAGTCAAGGGGCCGGACTCATAGAGCCCTGCCGAATTCGTGGCCAAGTCTATCTGTTGCCTTGTCGCATCGTTGATGACGGTAACGTGTGCGCTCGGCACGACGGCGCCGGTCTGGTCGGTAACCGTGCCGACAATGCTGCCAGTCGAGATGGTCGTCTGCGCCACCGCTCGGGCGGGGAGGATGGAAAGTAGAATCCATATCGTAACGAATACGTAAAGGGTTTGTTTAGAAGCTCGCGAAACTCTTGACATGGTAAATTTCTCCCGTTGCTGACTCGCCAAGGCTAACACCTGGAGTCCGCTGATTATCGTTGCAGGTGGCTTAGTAGTTTGACTGGTATCGCTCGCCCTCGGTTAGCAACTTCCCCAGATTGCCACTAAATTGCCTTGGGGCCATAGAACCCCTTTGACCTGGAAAGTGATACACTTCGGGACAATCGACGAAACTACAACGCTTGATCACTGCACTTAGAGTTCCAACTTTGTATTAATGCTAAGTACTTGATTAAACGCACTACAAAACAGATTCCGGCGCTCGCAGAATACCAAGAATGGTAGCATTCTGCAAAAAATAATAGAATCTTGCCGGGCAACGTCCCGACGGGCCAGTTCAATGGCACCGTCGAGACGCCAGCAATGCGCCGGTTTCGAGTTCCATCAAACCTGCAGCTTCCGAAGATAAGGCACGCTGGCCTTCATCAGAGGCAGATCCATCTCGACAAAGTAGTTCTTGATTCCGCCCGTCTTTGCTGCGGTGAAGATCTTCTTCCAATCCAGACTGTCCTCACCTACCGGCGCTTCCTTGTGGTTCTTCGCATCCCATCCTTGCACGTGCATCGAGATGAAGCGCCCGGGATACTTGGTGAAGTACTCGGCGGCGTCGTAGCCCGCCGAGATGGTCGAGACCTGAAATTGGAACTTCACCAGCTTCTTATCCAGGAGCTTGAACAACAGGTCGTAAGTCCGCTGCCCGTTCACCTTGGTGAGTTCAAAGTCCTCATTGTGGAGACCCTGCTGAATCCCAGCTGCGGCGGCTTTCTCGCCCATGCGGTTGTATTCGTCCGCGGCCTTCTTCACGTCATCCATCGTAGGGTGCTGCGGCCCGCCGAGGCTGGGCACCAGCATTTGTGTCAGACCAACAGCCTTGGCCCAGGCGATCCGGTCACCCTGATTCTTCCTGAGTTCATCAATGTCAAAGTGCGAGCTGACGCAGGTAAGGCCGGCATCATTGATGATTTTGCGAAGTTCGCCCCCCTTGTATTTGCCCAGGCTGGCAAACCCGGAGTCGGAATAACCCACCGGCGAGCAGAGCTCGATGGCTCGAAACCCTGCCGCATGGAGTATCTTGAGCGTACCGGGAAAGTCCTTCCCGATCATATCCCTGACAGGATAAGTCTGGCACGCAATAGGCATGCCCAGGGGATTGGCGCTGAGCATCCCCGCGTTTCCGGAAAGAAACCCCGCCACCGCAACCCCTGTCGACGCCCGCTTGAAGAAATCCCTTCTTGAAATATTAGACATTCACACCTCCTTGCCAGACGAATTTGAATGAAATGCATTACAAGCCGTAGCATTATCTCACGAATTGCCACTACAGTTAACAACAGGCACGCAACTTGGCAGTGACCCAATTTAGCTCGTAGCGCTGGCCTTTAGGCCAGCATCTGCCGACCCTTCGCTTCGCTCAGAGTTTGTGATTTTTTTTGGATTTTTTACCATTTTCGAGCACTTAACCCTTTTGTTATCAATGGCACCTTTTCGCAATATCCAAAAAAATCACGCTCTCTCAGGGCAGGCTCTGAAGGTCGGCGCTACGTTAAAATTTGGATCCTACCCGCAACTTCCGTTGCTGCAGGGGCAACCCTCGTGGTTGCCCACAGGGCGTCCACAAGGGCCGCCCCTACTCCAAGCAATCGCAACGCACTATTCCGCCGGTGTGAGCACGATGTTTCTAAAAGCCACCCGCCCTTCCTCGCTGCCTTGAAGGTAAATAGGCCCCGGCGACACTTCATGGCTATCGAGAGCTCCCCCTGTGATGCCTGGAATCTCTTTATGATCGATGACGGTCACACCATTCTGCACCACCGTAACAGTTCTCCCGATCAACGTGATATCAAAGATCTGCCACACTCCGGCCTTCCGGGGCTGCTCCGGCGTGGGGTCGAGGAACCCGTACACGCCGCCCGTGTGGTGGCTGGGAGGTTCAGCCTGTGAGTCGGTTTCAATCTGCACCTCATAACGGCCTCGCAAATAGACGCCGCTATTGGATTTGGGCCCGCAGTGAAACTCGATGTGCAACTTGAAATCCATGAACTTGGCCGTGGTAATGATCTCGGGGCCATGTCCATTGCTAACCAGCGTGCCGTCTTCGATCGTCCAAGTCTTAGCCCGCTTCGGCTCGCTGAATCGCCATCCGGTGAAATCCTTACCGTCGAACAAGGTAACGGGCGTGCCCCATTTCGGGGCTCCTGCCCGCTTGAGCGACGGCGCGCGGCGGCCGATCCAGGTCCAGGAAACACCGCCTGAGCTGCTCGCCGTGCCCGTCAGTTGGCCACCCACAAGCTTACCTTTGAAAGTCGTGTCGTTATCGAATCCCTCCTCTTCCTTGGGAGACACGAACTCGATCTCTCCCTCCTTGATCTCGGCCTTTGCGAGCGGGGTCGCATGCTCCGACACTCCTGTCATCACAACCTTCAGCTTCCCGTGCTCATCGGAGACTTCAATCCAGGACGGAAGCTCTCCCTTCGGCGTCTTGATGCTCAAATCCCAACGCCCAACAAAGGGCTTGACCGCGGCCGCCGCACTCGAGGACCCGCCGACCTGTGGGCTGGCGCCGTGAGAATACACCGCGGACATGCACAGAATGACTAATAACAAATTTAGACATATCAGCTTTTGCTTCATATCGATCCCTCCTCCGTAGTTGTGATAGCGCTCGGTTGGTTTACTGAGCACACTTTCAAGTGGCCCTCGGAAGGGCGGGGCTGAAGAGCCTGTGTGAGAACTCGTTTTTGCTGTCATTCCGACGAGCCGCAGGCGACGAGGAATCTCGCAGTGCATTGAAAATACTCAGAGCGAGATTCCTCGTTTCGCTCGGAATGACAGTCCAAAGCAGGTTTTCACACAGACCCTGAAGCTCCCCCCTTCCGCTTCCGACGAATTCGTTTGCTTACTAGTTCAGCTGAGCACCCGCGCTGACCTGCTTCTTAGGTCCGCGGCTCTTCTTTTCCTAGCCAAAAACCGTAGGCTTAAGAAGCAGGCGCTGCCCCGACAAGTCCTGTGTTTTACTCCCCAGGATAACCGCTTCCGACGGCCCGGCGAGTTCGGGCAGCTTCCCCGACGGGTGCGTCGTGCCTATCATGCAATACGCCCGGGCAGATCCCGTCTATTCTCTGAGGCCGGGAAGTATATCACCGGAGTACTCAGTTCGGCCACGACGTCAAGACGCGACGTCAAGACGTGGGCATGTTGCCGATCGTCCTGGCAGTCGGGCTCCAAATGTAGGGGGTGATTTCGCGTTTGCGCGCGCGAAGCGTCGAGGCCCCAATCCGTCGATAAGGGAGGTCGAGGGCGGTAGGGCCCATGGCCTCGCGCCTCTATGCCGCACGCGGCTGGACCCGGGCGGTGTAGGGGTAGGGCTTGCCCTACCCTCGTCAGGACCAGCCGCCCCCCCTACGGCGGGCCGGTTATCGACGGAGTGGCGTCGAGGCAATCAAGCTTGACCGCAAACGGGCGGCGGTGTATGGTCTTTGCCCGGGACGATCCTAGGACAGCAGAGGCGGACCGTATATGAAAGCTCTGTATATTGCCGTTTCATTCTTACTCTTCGGCGCGCTGGCAGGCGCTCAGCAGCCGCTCTTCCGTACTCTGGATATTGACGCGGACAAGACGGAAAACATCCAGCTCTCGAATGGCAAACACGCGACGGTGAAACTTCTCTCGATCAGCGACACGCGGGACAAGGCTCGTTCTGCGATTCGGGAAGCGCGAGCGGAAGTCGAGATCAACGACTCTAGCCCGCATAATTCATGATTTTGGAGACAAGAAAAGCCTCCTGTGGTACAAACACGTTCAGATGACGATGTTTGAAGCACCAAAGGAGGCTTTTGCTTGGGTCACGATATCACAACAGAGTGTCTTTTGTTCCCCGATATTTTTCCGAAGCCCGTCGTCGCGCAATTTGACCAGCGGCAGGGCAGTTCCGATGGCGGCGCCCTCCTGCTGAAAGCTGCCGACCGGCGACTGGGACTGACCGAGGCGCTGGCCGACTGCCTGGTGGATCAGCGACAAGTTGGCAAAATTGACCACGAGTTGGAAGAGTTGCTGAGGCAGCGCATCTTCGGCATCGCGTGCGGTTATGCTGATGCTAATGACGCGGCTCGCTTGGCCGAAGACCCGGTGCACAAGATGCTGGCGGGGCGCGATCCGATTGAGGGCAACGATTTGGCCTCGCAGCCGACGCTGTCGCGCTTTGAGAATGCGGTGGACCGCAAGCAGCTTTATCGCCTCGGCGAGGCGTTGGCCGAGTGCGTGATCGAGCGCCATCGTCGCCGGCTGCATGGCCGCGCCCGGCTCATTACGATTGACCTGGACCCGACCGACGATCCCACCCACGGCGCGCAGCAGTTGACTTTCTTTAACAGTCACTATGACACGTGGTGCTATTTGCCGGTGGTCGGCTTCTTGAGCTTCAACGACGAGCCCGAGCAGTACCTGGCCACAGCGGTGCTGCGGCCGGGCAATGCGGTGGCGAGCGCGGGGGCCATCGGCATTCTGTGGCGTCTCCTGGTGCGGGTGTGGCGAGCGTTTCCCCAAGCGCGCGTGCGGGTGCGGCTGGACGGCGGGTTCGCCGATCCCCAGGTGCTGGACTTCCTGGAGGCAATGGGCGTGGAGTATGTCGTGGCCATGGCTAAAAATGCGGTCCTGAACTGCCTGGCCGAGCCGGTGATGGAACCAGCACGGCAGTGGTCTGAGCAGAGCGGGCAGACCGAGCACGTCTACGGCGAAGGCCGCTATCGGGCGGGAAGCTGGTCGTCGGAGCGGCGCGTGATCTTCAAGGCCGAGGTGGTGCGGCAAGCCGGCAAAGAGCCGAAGGATAACCCGCGGTTCGTCATCACCAACCTGAAGCAGAGGCCGCAGTGGATTTATGAGCAGGTTTACTGCCAACGCGGCGACATCGAGAATCGCCTCAAGGAACTGCACCACGGCTTGGAGATCGACCGCACCAGTTGCACCAAGTTCTGGGCCAACCAGTTCCGGGTGCTGATGACGGCTGCGGCCTACGTGCTGATGCAGGAGTTGCGACTGCGGGCGGCACGCACGGCTTGCGCGCGAGCGCAGGTGTGGACCCTGCGAGAGCGGTTGCTCAAGCTGGGCGCTCACGTGGTGGTCTCGGTGCGCCGGGTGGTGGTTCATCTTCCCGTCTCGTTCCCCTTTCTCGCCAGCTTCCGCCAGATCGCCCTCAGCTTCGGCACCTTGAGCGGATAGCCCGTCTCTGTTAGCAATGATCATGCTGGACAAACCCCACCCTGCCGACTTCGCTGAAGTGTCCTTGGAATCCGTAACACTCCTACCTCCCTCCTGCCCTCTAACAAGACACGTGGCCTCAAAGCCGTCTCCAGCCAGGCGCGACTTGTCTCAACGGTGCACAAAATGACTCAACCTCACCTCTCATAGCCCGTTCACGAATAAAGCAGGCTA
>CAWIUZ010000190.1:0-19092 GCA_963838915.1 uncultured Acidobacteriota bacterium | reverse complement strand
CACGGTAGGCCAGGACGGCGCGGTCACGCTCGCCGGGCGCACGACTTCAAGGGATTTTCCGGTTACGCCCACGGCGCTGATCAAACGCCTGAGTCGGCGCGAAGATGGATATATTGTCCGATTTTCACCCGCCCCGCCTCACCTCCGGTTCGGCAGCTTCCTCGCCGGTGGCACTTTAGATACCACCTGGAGTGAGGGAGTCAAGGGTCTTGCAATTGATGGGAACGGAAACCTCTTCGTCGCCGCGACCGTCAACGAGCCCGCTTTTTCGGGAACAACCTGCGCCTTGGCGCCCCACCCCGCCGGCAACACCGAAGTGTTTCTGCTCGAGCTAACTTTCGCTGAACATTAATTGGTGCAGCCCCGCCGTAGGGGGACGGCTTGCCGTCCCCGCGTTTCTGCTGGCCAGGACGGGGGTAGGGCAAGCCCTACCCCTACACGGTTTGGTTCCCACCGCGTACGACTTGGAGGCGCAAGGCCATGGGCCCCACCATCCTCGGTCTGTCTGATCGACGAATTGGGGTCGCCGCTGCGGCCCTTGCCGCCGCGCGCCGGTAGGTGTAGGATTCGTGGCAGGAGTAGAGTTGGAGTTGAGCAATCCGATTTAAAGAGGTCGTCATCATGATTGCCCGCTTGCGCATACTTGTCGTATCTGCAGCGGCGTGTTTGTTGGCCATGCCCGCGCTCGCCCAGTTTTCAACTACGGCAAATCCGGTCGCGCCCGGGCTCGGCGACAGCAATGTCTTCAATTACCAACAATGGCCGGTGGTCGGCCAGGTGAAGACGCTGCGGGGCGACCCGGTAGCTCACGCCAGGGTCGAGGTGATGCCCGCAAATACCGGCGCTGAATTCCGAGTCCTGATGACCGACCTGCAAGGCAAGTTTGATACGGCGTACATGCTGAAAACGGCAATAGACGCAGTGAAGGATTTTTCCTTCGAGGTGAATGTGTCCAAGAAAGGGTTCCTCAAAGCTCACGCGCTGATTGACTTCTCGGGATCCGACAAGGCCTGGGTGATTCCCATTACCCTGCGGACTCCGGAAGAGGACCCGGACCTGCTCCCGCAAGCCGATCTGATTTCAAACCTGGCGCCGAAACTGAGCAAGCTCAAAGCCTCCGATGGGCTCTCGGCGGCCGGAGAAAAGGACTACGCGCGCGGTGTGGCGGAGTTTTTGGAGATGAAGAAGCCGGAGCGAGCCTTGCCGTACTTCGCCAAGGTGGCCCATCGTGACCCTTCCTGCATGCCATGCAAAACCATGCTTGGGCTCGCCGAACTCGCGTCCAGTGATTGGGATGGCGCCCAGCGCAACTTTGTCGAAGTCGCCCAGAAAATGCTGCCGGACGCAAGCCCGGGACGGCCGGAACCGTTTGTGGCCTTGGGGGTGATCGAGAGTTGGCAGTACCAGCCGAAAGAAGCGGCAGGGTATTTTGTTACGGCGCTCAGATACGCGCCGCAAGACGCTCTCGCCCTTCAGGAATTGGGCCGCTCGCAGTTGCTGATTCAGAACTGGTTGTCCGCTGTCGAATATCTGGGCAAGGCCCTGGCGGCGGGCGCCAGCCCTGAGGTGCGTCTGCTCTACGTCGAGGCTCTTATGGGCGCGGGTCAATACCCGTCGGCGAATACGGAGATGGCGCGTTACCTTAACGGGCGCGACGTGAAAACGATGCCATTACGCGTCCGCCAGCTTTGGGCGGAGGTCGAAAATCGGAAGAAGATTGACGCAGTTTACGCCAAGGCGAAAAGCGCGCCGCGATTCGACTATCTCCACCATCCCCCTCTCGATCTCGAGGGATTGGAGCCTGCCGCCGACCAGAAGCCGCTCGAGTCCGTTCTCAAGACGGTGGGCCAAAACGTGGCGGAAGTGTTTGCCAGACTTCCCAACACAAGTTCTCTGGAAGAGATTCACCAGGAAAAGTTGGCGCACAAACAGAAGGTGGCCGCTACGCTCGATCAGAAATTCCGCTACCTCTGCTTCACCCCGGATGAGGATTTTGGCCCCGGTTTCAATGAGTACCGCGCCGATCCGTCCGGATTGCAAGCTGCGCCCAAGGGCCTGGGCGACGGATTCATGCTCACCTCGGGGTTCGCCTCGGCGTCGCTCGTTTTCCACCCTATGTATCAGCCGCAATCCGAATTTCGTTACCTCGGGCGGCAGAAACTGGACGGTCATGATAACTATCTGGTGGCCTTCGCCCAGCAACCCGCCAAGTCGCGCTTGAACGGCACGTTCAAATCCGGCGGCGTAAGTCTGACCACCTTCACGCAGGGCCTGGCCTGGATTGATTCTCACACCTATCAAATCACCCGGCTCCGCACCGAGCTGCTGAGGCCCTTGGAGGAAGTCAAGCTGGAAGCTCAAACCACCGAGATCGCGTATTGCGAAGTGCACTTCAAAGGCATGACGGAAGGATTCTGGGTTCCTGAGCAAGTCACGGTTACCGTGGATTGGAACGGCAAACATCTCCGCAACGAGCATCATTACTCCGAGTTCAAGCTCTTCCAGGTGGAGTCCATCGAAAAACAAGGCAAACCCAAAGAGCTCACTCCAAAAGAAGCAGTAGAGGCGCAACCAGTCCACCGATGAGAAATAGACCGCTGAGACAGGAATTACCTTGGGAGGTCGCCGTAATGAAAGTGCGCAAGCGAATTCACCGCCTCCTTGCGGCGGCGTTTCTGCTGCCTGTAGCCGCGCTCGCCCAGGTTGTTGGGCCGCCGTCATCCCCTGCTGGCGGCATTAATCTCTACACCCCGTGGTTCATTCAGGGTAGGGTGAAGACGCTCCAAGGTGATCCAGTTGGAGGCGCGAGGGTTACGATAGCGCCTGTAAACGTCTCAGGCGGACCGCGAAGCCTGTCGACGGACCTCCAAGGAGAGTTCCGGACCGAGTACTCACTAAACCTCGAGAGTGCCAAAGAACTCACCCTCGACCTGAAGGTGACGAAGAAGGGGTACCTCAGGGCTCACGCTCTCATCACCTTTGAGGAGGCAGGAAAGACCTGGGTCATTCCCGTTACACTGCGGGAAGCGCAGGAGGATCCGCGCCTGCTTCCGCAGGCCGACCTGATCGCAGGGCTTGCGCCGAGACTGAAGAAGCTCACGGCCGCCGACGCGCTCTCAACCGCCGGGGAAAAGGATTATGCGCGCGGCGTGACCGAGTTCCTGGAGAAGAGAAGTTCCGAGCGAGCTGTGCCGTACTTCACCAAAGTCATTCGCCAGGATGCTTCCTGCCTGCCTTGCCGCACCATGTTGGCGCTCGCTGAACTCGACTCCGGAGATTGGGACGGCGCTTACCGCAACCTCGCCGAGGTGTTCAACAAAATGATTACGGACCGAAACCTCGGAAGCCCTGAACCCTTAGTGGCATTGGGAGCGATTGAGAGTTGGAAGGGTAATCCGCGGGACGCGGCATCCTATTTTCTGGAGGCCCTCAAATATGCCCCGCAAGATACCCTGACCCTTCAGGAATTGGGCCGCTCCCAGTTGCAGCTTCGGAACTGGGGCGCCGCCGATGAATACCTGGGAAAAGCTCTGGCGGCCGGGGCCAAACCGGAGATACGTCTTTTGCGCGCCGAGGCCCTCTTGGGCGAAGATCAATTTCAAGCAGCGGACCAGGAGATGGCCCGATATCTCGAAGGTCGCGATCTAAAGAAGATGCCTCTTGCGGTGCGAGCCCTATGGATGAAGATTGATAATCGCAAGCAGATCGAAGCAGACTACGGAAAGGGCAAATCCAAGGGCGAGCAAGCGCTCGATTACCTCCGCCATCCTCCGCTCGATGCCGAGGGTCTGGAACCCGCCGCTGACGAGGCACAGCTCGATCCCATCCTCAAGGCAGTCGGCAAGACCGTTGCGCAGTCTTTTGTGAATTTTCCCAACACGAGTTCACTCGAGCAGATCCACCAGGAGAAGCTCTAGGGCAAGAAGAAGTCAGCCACCACACTGGATCAGAAGTTTCGCTACTTGTGCTTCACGCCAGTCCAGGCCTGGGGGCCGGGCTTCAATGAGTACCGTACTGATCTGTCGGGAAGGCAGGCCACACCCGAGGGCCTGGCGGACGGGTTCATGCTGACCTCGGGATTTGCTTCAGCCGCGCTCGTGTTTCACCCCGTGTACCAATCGCAAGCGGACTTTCACTACGTCGGCCGGCAGAAAGTCAACGGCCGGGTTGCATACCTGGTTGCCTTTGCCCAGCGACCGGCGAAAGCGCAATTCACCGGCTCCTTTAAATCCGGCAATACCGTCATGGCGACTTTCTCCCAGGGCCTGGCTTGGATCGACTCCGAGACCTACCAGATCATCCGCCTCCGCAGCGACTTGCTGAAACCTTTGCAGGAACTCAATCTGCAACGCGAAACAACTGAAATCGCTTATGGCGAATTTCACTTTAAAGATAAAGCCGCGGGAATCTGGGTTCCACAACAAGTTACCGTGACCGTGGATTGGAACGGCAGACACCTCCGCAACGAGCATCGCTACTCGGAATTCAAACTCTTTCAAGTGGATGCCAACGAGAAAGTCGAAGCGCGCAAAGAGGTCGCGCGCCCTTCCAAAGAATGAGCAAGGGGTAGCGCGGAGTAGGCCTTTGGAGTGCGCGCGAGCTTACCGGTGACTAGAAGCGGACGTTATCGCCTCGGCTACTTCAAGAAGGGAATGCAGTGCTTTGTTAACTGCCTCGGAGTTTGGAAAAACGGTTGCGACATCGGGGTCAAGCACCACGACGTTTGAGCTTGCTTTAACCCGAGCGTAGTATCTTCCTCGCTCAAGCCTTTTAAAATCAGATCGCTTGTATTCCGCCCGAAGTTCATCGGGACGC
The DNA here is from genome assembly GCA_963838915.1 of uncultured Acidobacteriota bacterium. Classification (GTDB taxonomy): domain Bacteria; phylum Acidobacteriota; class Terriglobia; order UBA7540; family UBA7540; genus CAVROP01. The sequence continues at coordinate 14,277 of CAWIUZ010000190.1, read as the reverse complement.
GACTTAGCCCTCTTCATAGATTTGTCTCTCATGGGGTGTTGTTTTGCGAGTCGTCATGGGTCTTCGACCAACCCCAAGGAACGAAAACCACAGAAATCGCCACCCCCGCGAAAGCGGGGGTCCATCGTCAGTCCAATGGATTCCCGCTTGCGCGGGAATGACGTGTTTCGACAGAGCGCTGACAATCCGGATTGTTTCACCGCTCACTTCTTCGCCGCCAGCTCGTGCATGTGTTTGCGCAATTCGATGGAGTCCGGCGCGGTGGGATCGAGCTGCAAGTAGGTATCGTACTCCTGCCGGGCGCGGGCTTTGTCGCCGGCAGCCTCGAGGGCCACGCCAAAATTGTAATGAGTGATGGGCTCAGCCGGTTCGAGGCGCAGAGCTTCCTCGTACTCCCGGATGGCAGGATTGAATTGCCTCGACTTCAGCAAGCTGTTGGCGAGATCGACTCGTGCCACGGCGTCCTTGGGGTTCAGGCGCAGGTACTCGCGGTAATTGCCGATCGCATCGGCGAGTTGCCCCGAGTGCGCAAAGGCATCCGCCAGCGCCAGCCGCGCCTCCGCGTATTCAGGCTTGTCGCGCAGGGCTTCCTGCAACTCCTTAATCCCCTCCTCCGTCTTTCCCGTACGCAGCCAGGCGCTGGCAAGCGCAAAATGGGCCTCCGGGCTGTTAGGGGTGATGTGCAGAACCGCTTGCGCTTCCTCCGCGGACCCCGCCGGGTCGTCCATATGGCTGAGCGCAATGGATAGATTCAGGTGCGCGTCAGACCAATCGGGGCGCAGCTTAATCGCTTCCCGGAAAGCCCCGGAAGCGCCCTTCCAGTCCGCCATTTGTTCGAGAGCCAGCCCCAGATTCTCTTGCGTCTGGGGGTCCTCGCGCCGCGACAGGCTCGCCCGGAAAGCCTGCACCGCGCCCTTGTAATCACCCTTGTTGTAGAGAGCATTGCCCACGTCAAACTGGTAACCGGCAAAGCTCGGATCGAGTTGAGCCGCCTGCTCGCTCTCCGACGCCGCGCCTGTCGAATCCCCTGCCTGGCGCAGGGCGCCGGCGAGGCGGGAGTGGAGCGTGGGATCATCGGGCCGAAGTCGCATCGCGTCCCGGTAAGTAGGTATGGCCAGCTCGTAGTTCTTGTCGGCAACCAGCATGTCGCCCAGCGCCACCAAGGCTTCAGGATACTCGGCCCGCAACTGCACGGCGCGGTTCAGCTCTGCCTCCGCCTCTCGTGTGTTTCCGGAAGCCTTGAGCGCCATCGCGTAGGTGTAGTGTAATTCGGGACTGTCGGGCCGCATCCCCAGCGCCACCCGGTATTCACCCAGCGAGTCGTCCCACTGGCTGGCGGCCTGATAAGCGTTGGCTAAATGCAGATGGGCGTCGGGATCGTCGGGACGCAGGCGAACTTCCTCCCGGTATTCCTGCACGAAGCCGGCGAGATCGCCCGCGGATTGAAAAGTCTCCGCCAGGTTACGGTGGTAATCCGCGTTGTCTTTGGCCAGGTCGACGGCCCGCTGAAGCTCCCGGACGGCGTCCGGCAGGTCACCGGTTTTGCGCAGACACAAGCCGAGGTTCTCATGAAGTGCGGGATCCTGCGGCTTCAAGCGAAGCGCCTCGCGATACTCAGCCTCCGCAGCAGGATGATCGGCGACAGAAAGGTATGCGGCGGCGAGCGCCGAATGGGCATTGGCGTTTGCCGGCTGCTGCCGTATCACCCGTCGCAACTCGGTGATAGCCCCTCCGTAGTCGCCGGCTTCGCGCAAGGCCATCGCCAGCGCATACCGGTAATCGGGCTGCTCGGGACGCAACTGGACCGCCTGGCGATACTCCTCGATGGCGTGAATCAGGTCCCCCGTGGCTTGGAGCGAATTGCCGAGGGACAGGTAAAGATCAGGATCGTCGGGGCGCAGGCGAACCGCGGCACGGAGTTCGGCCACGCCCTGATCGAATTTGCCGGCTTGGTTGAGCGCCGCGGCCAGCCCCGAGTGCGCCTCAGGGTCATCAGGGGCCTGGTTGAGGACCTGCTGATACTCCGCGCCGGCGCCCGCCACATCTCCCGACTGGAGCAGCGAGTTTGCCAACGCCACGCGAATTTGACTATCCCCGGGATCAAGCTCGATCGCAGTGCGATACTCATTGGCCGCTTCTTTGAACTGCCGGTTGGCCGTGAGCACGTTCGCCAAGTCCACATGGGCAGTTGGATTCGAGGGGTGAAGACGGAGTTCGGCGCGGTACTCCTCCATGGCCTCTTTGAGGTGCCCCTGAGATTCCTCGACGGCGCCGAGATTCATATGCACGCCCGCGAAATCCGGCTTCAACCGCAATGCCTCCTGGAATTCCCGAACGGCGTCGGCGGTCTGCTGCTCAGCCAAATAAGTGCTGCCCAGGTTGTAGTGCGCCTGTGGGGAATCGGGCCGCAAGCTGCTTGCTCTGCGGTACGACTCCTCGGCTTCTTTCCATTTGTGCAGCCGGGCGTACTCATTGCCTTGTTTCAAAAAGTCCTCGGCAGTAACGGGCGCGGGCTGCTCTTGGGTTGGGGAATTGACGGCCGGCGCGCTGCCAGCTTGCTGCGCGCCAGCGTTTTGCTGTCCACAGAGTGAAGCGCCGGCCAAAAGCAGAGCGCAGAAAAGCAACGGTATTGTCTTTGGGTCTGGGCAGCCTGGTGTAAGGCAGTTCATGATGCTCTTCCCCATAGGAATAGGATACACCCAGAAACGCGAATGGGCGCAGTCGTCTCATCATGCTGTAACGCGGGCGAAAAGCCAACGCTGCCCGCAATCCTTCGATAACCGTCCCGCTGTAAGGGGACGGCTTGCCGTCCCCGCATTTCTGCCCGTCCCGACACGGGTAGGTCAAGCCCTACCCTCATGGTCCAGTCGCGCGCGGCGTAGGGGCGCATAGCCATGCACCCTTACGATCCTCGGCCTCTCTTAACGACGGATCGGGAACCACAACCCGGGTTTGACATGCGTCGGCGCCTTCCGTTATTCTCGCTTGCCAAGACATGAGCCCGGAAATCACACCCTCAGCAGAGTCTAAAGCGGAACCCGTACTGCGTTTCTTTCGGCGGCGTCCGGCCTTGCGCTCCGCCAGTCTTCTTTCCGGCAGCCTGGTTTGGCTGGTGGGCTTTTTCCTTCTTCCCTTGGCCTATCTTCTGGCGGTCAGCTTCGCCCGCCGCTCGCCTTACGGCACGATCGAATGGACTTTGGGGGCGTCGAACTATTGGCGCGCCTTCCAGCCTCTCTATCTTGGCGTTTATTGGCGCTCATTCTGGATGGCGGTGCTGACCACGGTGCTGTGCATGCTGCTTGGCTATCCCGTGGCTTACGCCTTGGCGCTGAAGGTCTCCGGGCGGTGGAAATCCGCACTGTTGATGCTGGTGGTGATACCGTTCTGGACGAGCTTTCTCATCCGGACTTACGCCTGGATGGTAATCCTGCGTACGGAGGGCGTTGTTAACACCGCTCTGATGGCTATGCACCTGGTGCACGAGCCGCTACGCCTGCTCTATACACCCCTCGCGGTTTTCATCGGATTGGTTTACGGCGAGCTTCCGTTCATGATCCTGCCCCTCTACGCGGTGCTGCAGAAGCTCGATCCGATCCTCCTTGAAGCCGCGCAGGACTTGGGCGCCGACCGCTGGCACACTTTCCTCAGGGTCACCCTTCCAATTTCGCTACCGGGGCTCAGCGCGGGCGGAGTGCTGGTCTTTATTGCCTCGATTGGAGCCTTCATCACGCCGGATCTGCTGGGTGGCGCGCGCACCATTATGGTGGGCAATCTCATTCAAAACCAGTTTGCCACCGTACGCGACCAGCCGTTCGGCTCCGCCGTAGCATTTTTGCTGACCTTCGTGGTCCTGGTGCTGCTCTGGGTGGGATCGCGCCGAGCGGAGCGTGTTACGCGGGGGATACTCTAATGGCTCGTCCACGGCGCCAAGGCTGGGGGCTGGCCACGTCCACGACGCTCGTTTACCTCTTCCTTTATGCACCTGTCCTTGTCCTGATATTTTTCTCGTTCAACCGCTCGCGCCTCTCCGCGCATTGGACCGGCTTCACGGGCGAATGGTACGCGCTGCTCTGGCGCGACGAGCAGATCATCCATTCGCTGCTCAACAGTCTTCTGGTGGCTGCCGCCGCCACCTTGGTTTGCGTGGTGTTCGGCACCGTAGGCGCGCTGGTCTTCCCGAAAATCCGCCGGCGCGCCAAAACCATCCTGGACGGCGTCGTCTACCTTCCCCTGGTCATTCCTGAGATCGTGATGGCGGTGGCCGTCGTCAGCTTCTTCAGCCTGCTGCGCATGCAATTGAGCCTTTCCACCGTTATCATCGCTCATATCACCTTTTGTATTTCTTATGTGATTATCGTCGTCGGGGCGCGCCTGGCCGGCATGGACCGCTCGATCGAAGAAGCGGCGTTGGACCTGGGCGCGAACGAATGGACCACATTCTTCCGCATCACCCTGCCCATTGCCGCGCCCGCGATTCTCTCCGCAGCCCTGCTGGTCTTTACCACTTCTTTTGACGATTACCTGATCACTTCCTTTGTGGCGGGAGTTCGCTCCACTACCTTGCCGCTCGAGATCTATTCCCGACTGAAGCGCGGCATCACGCCGGAGATCAATGCCATCTCGACCGTGATCCTGGCGGCCACGATTCCGTTGGTCTACATTGCTCAGCGCCTCGAGCGCGGAGCCATGAAAGTCCGCGCCGCGGTGCTTAGCGCCACGGCGGTTTTCCTGCTCATGCTCGCGCCCGTCGTCGCCCGCACCTGGACGGGCGGCGAGAACCTCAGGCAACTCAATATCTATATCTGGTCCTCTTACGTCTCCCCGAGACTGGTGCAAGGTTTCGAACGCGAGTTTCACTGCAAGGTGAATTACGACCTCTACGATTCGAACGAAGCCCTGTTGGCGAAGCTCCAGGGGGGCAACGTCAGTTACGATCTGGTGGTTCCCAGCGATTACATGGTGGAGATTCTCATTAGGCAGGGCCTGCTCGCGCCCCTGGATAAATCCAGAATGCCCAACGCCTGGGCCAATATCGATCACCGTTTTCTAGGTCTGCCGTTTGATCCGCGCAACGACTATGCGGTGCCTTACGCCTGGGGCACTACCGGCCTGGCTTATCGCGCGGATCTGGTTAAGGAAAACCTCGATAGCTGGTCGGCATTGTTTGATTCCCGCTTCGCCGGGCACATCCTGCTGCTCGACGACACGCGCGAAGTTTTCGGCATGGCCCTCAAAAAACTCGGCTACTCGCTTAATTCGACCAACCCGGATGAAATCCGCCAGGCGCGCGATTTGTTGCTCAAGGAGAAGCCTCTCGTCAAGGGCTACAACAGTTCCAATTTCCAGGAAGACCTCGCCGCCGGCGATGCCTGGATCGCGCAAGCTTACAACGGCAACATGACTTTCGTGATGCGCGATGAGCCGAACCTCCGCTACGTGGTGCCGAAAGAAGGCTGCACGATTTCCGTCGATTGCGCGTGCATCCCGCGAGCCGCCCCCCACAAAGAGCTGGCGGAGGACTTCATCAACTATTTCCACCGCCCCGAGGTGGCCGCGCTCTTTGTGAACGACTCCGGCTTTAACACTCCCAGCCGTTACAATCAGAACGACATTGAACCCTGGCTGCTCCTCAACGCCGCCGTCTTTCCCGACCCCGCCTCACTGGTCCATTGCGAATTTATGCGCGACGTTGGCCCCGCCGCGCAGCTTTACGATCAGTATTGGACGGAAATTAAGGCGAGATAAGTGAATTGATAGCCCTCTCCATTGGGGAGAGGGTGTCCGGCGACGGCGCCTTCATCAGCCGTCGACGGACAGGTGAGGGGTCTCTTGCTTCTCCGGGCCTTCTGCAAACAGCAAATTCAGACGGCAAGAATCAAACGATCAACAGTTCGCGATTTGTTAAATCACCGAGCATTTGCTATTTGGCTTGTTCTTAATCTTGCCTTTGTCCCCCGGCTCGTTCTCGTCGTCGTGCAACTAACCCCTCACCCGTCGCGCTCCGGCTGATGAAAGCGCCGGAGCGCGACACCCTCTCCCCAAGGGAGAGGGCAGTGCATTCATTCCTGGTCTGTCTTGTTGATAGCTGACGGCTGATAGCTGACAGCTTACGTTATCCCCAACACGCGCTCCGCATTCTCCTGATAAACCTTGCGCAGAATGCTCTCGGGCAACCCCACCCCGTAAATCTGCCAGCGTCCTTGCGGCGGCTTCGGGGCCGGAGCGTAGTCGAAATACTCATCCTCGGTTTCGAGGAAGCGGTAATAGATCTCATAGAGTTTTGGCGAAAGAATCTGCTGGGGAGTCTCCTTGCCATTGGGCACCGCGTCAGTCCCGAACATGATTCGGTCCTGGTACTTTTCGAAGAACTTGCGCGCCGTGCGCGGTTGCCGGCCGAGTTCCCCAATGCGCGCCGCGAGTTCGACATACATATTCGGGAAACGGTCCAGGCATTCGGAGACCGCAGCAAGGTTCTCCGCGTTGTGTCCCACGTGAAGAGCGATAAACGTTGTTTTAGGATGGCGCGCAAACATGCGATTCCGCGCCTCGATCAACTCTTGGAAGCTGGGAAAATCGTGGTCGTAAAACGACCAGTCAGGGTGATTGTTCAGTTCCTCGAAGCGCTCGTTGAATCGGTCAATCGGGAGGAAGAAAGCTTCGGGATCGGAGATGTGAATGGCCACCGGCATCTTGAAGCCGGCGCACGCTTCCCACATCAGGTCGAAATGGGGATTATCGATCTTCACCAGCGGGCCCGAAGTAACATCCTGCCGCAGGTAAAGACCGAGAGTCTTCACCACCTTCAATCCCTTCGCCCCTGCCTCGTGCGCGCGCCCGATCTCATCCGCCTGCCACTGCGAGTAGTCCGGACGGTTAAAGTGGTCCCATCCAGGTTCCGTGAAGACCATGAACCGGTCAGGATGAGCCCTCTGAAATCGCTGAATCGCTTGCTCGAGGCCCTTTCCACGGTTGCCCGTGAGGTCCACCATCATGCGGATGTTCTTCCGGTCCATCACCGGCAGCACGTCTTCCGGAGTCGCAAGGAATCGTATCTCCTCGCCGATGGTTACGCCATTCTTGTGCTGGGCTCCCATGGTGAGGTGGGTATGAACGTCGATCACTGGAAAACGCGAGCGCTCCACCTTCGTTTCCGGCACATGGAGCATGCTCCTGGGTTGGAAGTCCTCGAGCGCCAGGCGTTCCGGCTTTGCGCCCTGGGCCGCCCCGGTTGGGTCCGCGCCCTTGGCTGACGAGCCCTTCGCGGCCATTCCCACTGCTGCCGCTGCGCCAACATGCCTCAACAATTGCCTGCGATTAATTCTGCTCATGAATCCTCCCGATTGAGTGCGTCTGGGCCGCCCCTACTTTTGATTATGTTGGCCGCCACTACAATAACCCATCTGGCCCGTATGTGACTTGTTTTGTTTTTCGCTTCCTCCTGCTATATTGCATGGACTCATTGAAGGAGGAGGTGTCATGCGGCGTTTGGCAACTCTGTTGGTCGCGCCATTGAGTGCGCTGGCTTTTGCATGTCTGTTAACAGCAGCGGGAGGTGCACAGAACGTGGCGGAGAAAAAACAATACATTCGGAAAGTCACTATGACCTCGAAGTTCTTGGCCGCCGATTTCGTCCCCAATGGCGATCTCTCCAAAGACGTTTGGAAGGATGCCACGCGCGTGACCCTGGGCGACCGCATTAGCCACAAGCCGCTACCGGGTTCTGAAACGCAGGCAGCCAGCCTTTGGACCCTCCGCTACATCTATTTCGCATATTGGTGTCGATACGGGTCTCTGAACATCTACGAGGGCGAAGATCCTGCAAAAGAACGCTGGGAACTCTGGAACCGGGACGTGGTGGAAGCGTTCATCAATCCGCAGCCGGAGCGATTTCTCCACTATTACGAGTTCGAGGTAGCGCCGAACAACCAGTGGATTGACCTCGAGATTGACCTCAGCAAGAATCCCATGAATGATGCCGCCTGGGATTCTCACTTCGGGCACGCCACGAAGCTCGACGCCGAGCATAAATCCTGGACGGTCGAAATGCGCATCCCGGTCAGCTCCATGAATACCAGCGCCATCAAAGCGGGAGACGAATGGCGCGTGAATCTCTATCGCTGCGACGGACCCGGCGACGACTCTCAGCGGCGTTTCCTTTCCTGGAGCCCCTTGCCCCCGGGCAGCAACGGGTCGTACCACCAGCCCGCGACGTTTGGGCTCATCAAGTTTGTCAAATAGCCTGGACGAGAGGGCTGTCATTCTGAATCGAAAGTGAGCTCGGTCGTCCCCGCGCAAGCGGGGACCCATAGTCAGTCCAATGGATTCCCGCGTTCGCCCTGCGGCCCAAAGCCTTTGGGCGACGGGTCGCGGGAATGACATGACTGCCGCAAGAACTGCGGAGATGCTTCGTTGCGCTCAGCATGACAAGATCGGGGGAATACGGGCAATGAAACTCGCTCGAATGGCAATCGTCATTCCTATTGCAATTATCCTTTTCGTCATCTTCGCCACAGCGGAAAGCCCAACAACAAAGCTCCGCGCGGATGCGGATGGCTTGGCGCTTACTCCCCCCATGGGCTGGTATCCGTGGAACGAGTTCGGCCAGGAGCCGCAGAACGAGACGCTGATCAAGGAGACGGCCGAAGCGCTCGTTCGCAGCGGCATGAAAGACGCCGGCTACGTGTACATCGGCCCCGACGAGGGAATCTGTTTCTCCCGCGACGCGAGCGGCAAGCTGACCTCGAACCTGGCCCGCTATCCCAGCGGCCTGCGCGGCCTCGGCGACTACCTCCACGCGCGGGGGCTTAAGTACGCCCTCTACACGGATGCGGGCGCTCGCACGTGCAGCAAGGCGATGCCGGGAACCAAAGGCCATGAGTTCGAAGATATGAAAGCTTTCGCAGAGTGGCGCGCGGACTACGTCAAGATCGACTGGTGCAACACCGAAGGGCAGAATCCCGAGCAGGCTTACAGCAAGCTTCGCGACGGGCAACTAGCCGCTGGCCGCCCCATCGTTTTCAGCCTCTGTTCGTGGGGAGACGGCGAACCCTGGAAGTGGGCCGCAGCGGTCGGGCATCTCTGGCGGACCACCGCAGACATTTGCGGGCCGGGGAAGGCGAGTTGGGCTCAGGCGATGGAGAATACCGGGGCCAACGAAAAGCTCTGCGCCGCCGCTGGTCCTGGTCATTGGAACGACCCCGATATGCTGATCACCGGCATGAGCGGTTTGAGCGAGGCGCAGAACCGGAGTTTCTTCAGCCTCTGGTGCATGATGGCCTCGCCCCTCATCGCCGGAAACGATCTGCGGAATATGACGGCTTCCACCATCGAGATCCTGACCAATCGCGAGGCGATCGGAATCAATCAGGACCCCTTGGGCGTTCAGGGGCGGATCGTCCGCAGAGACGGCGCGGCGGAAATCTGGGCGGGCAAGCGCTTGTTTGATGGCAGCCAGGCGCTCCTGGTGTTCAATCCTGCAAGCGCCCCCGCGCAGGTCGAAGTGACCCCGGGCGACGTAGGATTCGAGGAATCTGCCCCGCTGTACGTGCGCGACTTGTGGAAGCACGAGACCACCGGACCGCACGCGGGAAACGTCCGTGTAACGGTGGCGCCAGGTGACGTGGCCCTGTTGCGCATCTCCAAGGCCGATTCCTTTCCCCTGCCTCCGATCATTGTGGCGGATTCCTACCGGGCGGATTTTCGCGCTCGCGTTAACACACCTCAGGAACTCATTAAGGCTATTACGGTCAGGAATAATGGCAGCGGCGCGCTACCGTTGTGGAAGGTGCGTGCTGGGCTCCCCTCGTGGCTGTCGGTGACTGTGAGCCAAAGCGGCAGCACGCAGACGTTTACCAACACGGTCTCTACAGGCCTTGCTAAAGGCCACTATCACGCCGTCGTGAGAGCCGACAACCGCGAACCGCTCTCCGGCCTGCCGATGTCCGCGCTCTACTATGACGTCGACCTGGAAGTAGAGTAACCTCATGAGCCGCCGCTGGATTGTGCTTGCGCTTATTTTTCTGGGCATCGTGATCAACTACGTTGATCGCGGCAACCTGAGCGTCGCCGCGCCCTGGATCATGCGCGATTTCCGCATCGCGCCCGCCGCCATGGGAGTGCTCCTCTCCGCCTTCTTCTGGACCTACGGCGCGTTTCAAATTCCGGCCGGCGCCGTCGTGGATCGTTTCGGCATACGCCGGACCTATGCGGCTGGATTCCTGGTCTGGTCCCTAGCTTCGGCCTCAATTGCCCTCAGCCGCGCGCCCGGTGATATCACCGGCTTGCGCATGCTGCTGGGGCTTGCGGAATCCGTAGCGCCGCTGGCCAGCATTTCTTTCATCCGCAACAACTTTGCCGCCCAGGATCAAGGACTGCCGACCTCGATCTATATTTCGGGTCAGAACATAGGGCCGGCTCTCGGCGCACTGGTGGGCGCCGTTCTGCTGGAGCGCTTCGGATGGCGCCTGATGTTTGCCATGACCGGGCTGGGCGCGCTCGTTTGGTTGCCTTGCTGGTGGGTCGCTACTCTTTCCGATCGGCCTCGCAATGACCCTCAGGCCCAAGGCGCTACCTCGTCATTCCCGCGAAAGCGGGAATCCATTTCGCGCGCCGCACTGGCTGAAGAACCCGACCCATCGCAGCCTTGGACGTGGGAAATGTTCCTGGGCAGCAGAACCTTCTGGGCAATGTCATTGAGCATCCTGCTGTCATCCTACTACTGGTACTTCGTATTGACGTGGGTGCCGAGCTATTTAATTCTCTCCCGGGGGTTTTCAACTCTCGAAATGGGGCGGGTGGTTTTCATCGCGCTCTTTGCCATGGCCATCGTTAACGTCACGGCAGGCTGGGCCGTGGATAAATGGGCGGCACGCATCGGAGTCTTCCCCGCACGCCTGCGATTTGCGGTGGCGGGATATATCGGCACCGGGGCAATTCTGCTTCTGCTGGCGACGCGGGATCGATTCTGGACGCTCCCCATCCTTACAGTCGCGATGTGCGCAACCGGAATCGGCAATTCGAATTTCTGGACGATCTCGCAGCACGTGCCGCCCAAGAAGATGGTGGGGCGGACAATCGGATTCCTGAACACCATTTCCGTGGCCGCAGGTGCAGCGGCGCCAATCGTTACCGGGTTAATTCTCGGGCCGCAAAAACATTTCGGACCGGCGATTTGGGTCGCCGGCCTGTCTCCCGTCCTCGCTGCCGTCTGCCTGCTGGCCGCGGGCTCCGAAGGCCTTGCACGCATGAAAGCGCTTCTCGCCGGAAGGGCCGGCGCGCGATCCACGTTGTAGGGGTGGTTCTCGAACCGCCCCTACGCACCAGGCTCAATGCGTCATGGCGTAGATGATGTAGTTTACGCCGAGCCGCATTCCCATTTCGGAATACTTCTGCGGATACCGTGGATCGCCCGCCCACTCCCAGGAGTCGCCCACATCGGAATTGAAGGTGATGGCCACCATGATGCGGCCCTTATCGTCGTAGATGCCGCGCCAGTGCGCTACCTTGCCGCCATTCTTCGAGCCCTCGAGCAGGTGCTCCGCGCCCACGATCTGGAAGCGGTCATCCAGATCGAAGATGGTATGGAAGATCGGATCGGAATTGGGAATCTCGACGATGGGGCGGTCCGGGAAGACAAGCTTCATGCTCTGCTCGAACACCTCCCACTCCTCGGTGCCATGGAAATCGTCGGCCATGAAGAAGCCGCCGCGCAGCAGGTATTCGCGAAGCACCTTCCCCTCGGCGGGGGTCAAACCCCATTCGCCCGTCTGGACGGCGTAAAGCCAAGGCCAGTTGAACACCTCGTCGCCGTCTTCCAGGTTCACGCACTGCTCGACGGAGCGCGCTTGAATGCGAGTCAAACGCCGCACGGCCTGGGCCAGGTTCCGGTCAGCGCGCGGAAAGTCCTGCGTCCACAGGGAAAGACCCAGCCGCCAGTCCCCGTCGAAGCGGCCGCGATAGCCGTCATTGGGCCCCGGCGGATACATCAGCCGGGCGAAGGTCCACTCGCCCTTCTCCTTCCAGTCCGGCGGCAACTGCATGTAACCGTATTCCACCGACGGATACTCGCGAAACGGGCGCTGGAAAGCATAGATAGCGCCAGCCAGAAACAACGCACAGCCGATTCCCACGAGAGCCTTCGCGACGCTCATGCTCACCCCGAACTCCTGATTTCCAACTTCGCCCCTGCTTACAACCGTACGTCGGGTACCGGCTCGAATCAAGTCCAAATTGGAGGTTCGCACCTGGCGGCGGGAAGAGACCCCTCACCCGCCCCGCCCCGGCTGATGAATGCGCCGCGGTGGGGCACCCTCTCCCCAACGGAGAGGGCTATGAGTAGAAAAGAGGGGCAGCGACGGCCCTCACTCAGTTCGCAAGGCGCGCATGGGTTCAATGGACGCGGCCCGGCGGGCAGGGACAAGGCCTGCTACGAGGGCACAGGCTGCCAGGACGATGGCGGCGGAAGCCACGATAACCGGGTCGTGGCTCTTGACGCCGAAGAGTTGGCTGCTGAGCAGGCGGCCGCCCGCGAGAGCCACCGGCACGCCGGTGGCGAGGCCCAGGACCAATTGCGCGAAGACGCCGCGCAACACCATCCCCACCACGCTTGAGCGGTCCGCGCCCAGCGCCATGCGGATGCCGATCTCGCCGGTGCGGCGAGCCACCGAGTAAGCGGTGACGCCGTAGAGTCCCACGCAGGCGAGAACCAGCGCCAGCAGGCCGAAGAGTTCCGTCAAGCGCGCGATCAGGCGGTCCTGGTTGAAGTTTCGAGTGAGCTGCTCCTGGAGGGTGACGACGTTAAGGACGTTCAGATTGGGATCGATTTCGGCCAGCGTGCGGCGAACGGCGGGCTCGAGGTTTTGCGGTTGGCCGGCAACCCGCAGTTCGATGTCGCCGATGTAATGCGAACCTATCATGAACGCGAGCTTGGGGTCTTTCGCCATTTGCAGGAAGGGCATGAAAAAGGTCGGGTACGCGGGCTCGCGGGCGTCCTGATATTTCGCGTCTTCCACCACGCCCACGATCTCGAAGTCCCCCGCGTTGCGGGCGTCGCCCAGACCGAATCGCTTGCCGATCGGATCGTCCTTCGGGAAGTACTTGCGGACGAACGCTTCGTTCACCACCGCAACCTGCGGCGAGTTCGGGGTGTCCTGATCGCCGATAGTGCGGCCCCGCACGAGCCGCGTGCCGATGGTTTCGAAGTAATGAGGACCGATGCGGTCAAAGGAGGCACCGATCTGTTCGTCGGGCGGGTGGCCCAGGATATGAATGCCGTAAGACCAGTTGTCACCTCGCATGGGGCTGTACAGAGAGTAGCTCGCATCGGCCACGCCGGGGATCCCGCTCAAGCGCCGCCCGATCTCCTGATAGAGTCCGTACAGCTTTTCGGGCTTGTAGCCGTTGAGGTCGGCGTTCAGCCGCACGATCACACGTCCTTGCGGCTCGAAGCCGAACTTCTGCTTCTCGAGGTTACGAAGCGATTGAGTAAGCAGGCCGGCCCCGATGAGCAGCACCGCCGACAGGGCAACCTGCACCACGACCAGAGATCTGCGGGCCAGTGAGCCGCGGTCGCGCGTGGAGCGGCCGGCGCCGCGCAACGCCTCAATGGGGTCCGAGTGGGAAGTAATCCAGGCAGGTGCGACCCCGAAAACGACTCCGGTCACGAGCGAGAGCAGGAAGGCAAAACCCAGCACCGGCAACGAGGGCCGCGGATCGATGGGGATGAAGTTCGCGCCGCGAAAGGCGATCAGCAGGATGGCGCGCGCCCCGCCAAAAGCCACGGCCAGCCCCGCCAGGCCTCCCAGAACCGCCAGCAGAACGCTTTCCGTGATGATCTGGCGAATCAGCCTGCCGCGGGGCGCGCCCAGGGCCACGCGAATGGCCGTCTCAAAGCGCGTGGCGGCGCCGCGCGCCAGCAGCAGGTTCGCAATGTTGGCACAGGCGATCAACAGCACCAGGCCGGCAACGATAACCAGCAGGTGAAGGCCTTCGGCGCTGTCCTGTTGGAGGTTGGCGACCCCGCTTTTGGCAGGCGCAACCACGATGTGCTGCTTGTCGATTTGCGAGCGGTCCTTGGCCGAGAGGACCTGCTGGGCGCGCAGCCAGTTCTGGAGCTGTGCGGTGACCTTCGACTGGACACTCGCCGGATTGGCACCGGGTTTCAAGCGGCCAATAATGTAGAGCCAGTGGAATCCCGGGCTGTTGAGCAATGCGGTTTCGCCGTCGTGGGCCGGCTCGGCGGCCAGGGACAGCCAGAAATCAGGAGGATCGGGACCTAAC
>CAWIUZ010000189.1:0-9166 GCA_963838915.1 uncultured Acidobacteriota bacterium | reverse complement strand
AGGCAACGCTGCAAGCGTTCGGCCTCGTCCCGCCGGATTTCAATCTTGAGAAGTTCCTGATCAGCTTCTACACCGAGCAGGCTGCGGGGTTCTACGATCCTATCCGCAAGACCATGTTCATCGCCGACTGGGTCGAGCAGGACATGCAGCGCATGGTGCTCGCTCACGAACTGACCCACGCGCTTCAGGACCAGAGCTACGATCTCGAGAAATTCCTCAAAGCTGCCCGAGATGATGACGACGCCTCGGCCGCCCGTGAGGCCGTGGTCGAGGGCCACGCCACCGCCGCCATGATTCAGGAAATGATGGAGCCCATGAAACTGGAAGTGATGCCCTCGCTCGTACCGCTGATGGCCCCCATCATCCAGCAGCAACTCGAGGAATTCCCTGCCTTCACCACGGCTCCGTTCTTCTTTCGCTTCCAGGCTCTCTTTCCCTATATCGAGGGCATCGGTTTCATGCAGCGCGGGCTCCAGGCGGGCGGATGGAAACGGCTCAACTCGCTTTTCGACAACCCGCCCCACACCACCAAGGAGATTTTCCAGCCCGAGGTGTATTTTGAGAAGCAGCCTTTGCCCAAGATTTCTCTGCCCCAACCTTCCGCGCTCGCGGGAGTTCATGGGCTCAGCTTTCTGGCCGAAAACATCATGGGCGAGATGGGCTACTATGCGCTGCTCGGGCAGCTTGTTTCCGAGGACGAGGCAAAGTCAGTAACCCCAAACTGGCTTGCCGACCGCTATCTGCTTTACGAAAACAGTGATGCCGGGCCGGGGAAAAAGCAATACACTTTGGTCTCTCAAACCCGCTGGTCGAGTGCCGAGTCCGCTCAAACTTTTTTTCGCGATTACCATACTATCCTGGCGCACAAGTACCCCGAACTTGTACCCGACCCAAGCTCTACGAGCGATCTTTTCATCGGTAAGGCGAACAACGGGCAGGTCGTGATTCTCCGGAAAGGCGACCAGTGTATTTGGGCTGAGGGTGTCCCCACGTCGCAGTCTGACGCTGTTATGAACTGGATTAACTCACGCTAGAGCCGGGGTAGAAATGACCGCTTCAGGGTCGTAACGCAAACGACAATGCCGACGAGGCACCAGACAGCCGCCCCAAGGCGCCCCACCGGGGCCACGGGGCTATGGCTCCAATATGAGGACCATATTGCCGCGCCAAATCCCATCGAGACGAGCAGGCCGACTGAGACGATCGGGATTCTGATCGCTCGCCGCGTAAACATCGGCTTGGGCCGGAAGTCGAGCCATCGGCCCACACACCACCAAAAGAGAAAAACACAAGCGAGGCCGGCACCTGGATAGAAGAGGGCGTGAGGCGCTAGCTGTACGTCGAACATGGCGAGCGGAGCGAATGGCACAAATGCAGGAAGATCGATCGCCACCAGAACCTCAGTGCTACGAGGGAACGTAGTCCCAAACGCTGATGGGCTGCCACCCGGGCGTTTCTTCACCAGGCATCTGCGCCCTGGACCGCGCGGCCTCGCGTACCTCGCCCTCTGCCAGAAGAACTTGCCTCTCAAGGCGTGCCGTGTAGATGAGGGTCCCTGCCAGCAAGACCTGGCAGATTGGAAGCACGTACCGCCATCGGACCCGAAGGTTGACCATTCAGATTCCGTTGCGACCTGAAATAACAATGGTGGCAAGCGCCGGAGGGCGGCCACAAGGGCCGCCCCTACAGCGCGCTTTTTCACCTGCCTCTACCCTTGCGGCGTGTGATGCTTGGCCTGCTCCATGGCGATCTGGTTTATGTGGGAGAGGGCTTTGGCCCCGGACGCTCCCTCAATGGCCCTCACAGCAATTTCCTGTACCTGTTGCTTCGCTTCATCGAGCTGCTTTTGGAGCGCCGCCATCTGCGCCGACTGCCGCGCCAGCGTTTCCTCCAAGGTCTTGATCTGAAGCTCTGCGAGCCGCTTTTCGGCTTCACTATCTTTATTCAGAAGAAGAACCTGCTGTTCGAACTTTTGAGTTGTCGCCCGGGTAGCCTCCGAGGCCGCCTGCGCGGAGGCCTTCTCGAGCTTCGCCGGAAAACCTTCCGATTCGCTCTTGAGACGAGCGCTTTCCTCTTCCTGGGCTTTCAGCGCCGCCTCACGAAGCTGCCAGTTCCTCTCGAGCACTTCCTGCTTCTCCCGGTTCTGTTTCTCCAGCAGCTTGATCTCTTCTTCGTACTTATCCTGCGCCTTCTTGCGCTCCAGCGTCTTTTTGTATTCGTAATCGTCGATTTCGCGCTGTCGCTGTTTCCGGAGGTTTTCGTCCAGCTCCTTCCGGTCGCGCTCGGTGCGTTTCAGTTCCTCGTCCCAGGAAGCGCGCTGGGCGGCGATTTCAGATTCCAACTCTTCTTTCTTCCGCGCATAGTCCTGCACAAGCTGATCGAGCGCCGTGGAAGCAACGTCGATCTTGTGCAGTCTCTCAATTTCTTTCCTCTCGAGTTCCACCGCCTCGCGGGCAGCGGAGAGGCGATTCACTTCCTGAACCAGTTTTTCCGAGAGCCCTGCGAGCGCCTTGGATAAATCGAGCCCCAGATCAGACAGCCCTTTCACTACCTCCTCAACCGAAATTCCCTCCACAGCCTGACGAATCTCCATTTCCCTCAGCTTCGTGGTTTCCTCTGCTTTCTTGTCGCTCGTCTCCCTTGCGGCCACGGCCTCCTCTCGAATCTCGGCGAATTCCTCTTCGATTTCGGCCTTTGTGCGTTTGGGACGCGCTGCAGGTTTTGCCGTTTTCGTTGCCATGTCAGTTGCCTCCTTATTTCACGTCGGTGACCTTTCCATTGTGGAACTCGACCGTCATGTCTTTGTACTTGTAGAGGACTTTATCCCCCAGGTCGGCGCGGGTCTGTGGCGGGCCGAGGGCCGCCTCAACCTCGGCGAAAGACATACCCAGCTTCACTTCTTTAACATAAATGCCGCTGGCTGTATTTCCGTACTGAGCGGCCTCAGAGCGCGTGTCGAACGGCCGCAGCCATGTTTCGACCAGCGCTGCGACGGCATCGTAGTCTTTGGCATCGCTCGTCTCGAAGATAAGGTCAGCCTTGCCATACTTCAGACGTTCGTGGCGCGAGGCGCGTTCGCCGCCCTTCACCTGGTGCGCCGTCACAGTTAGTACGGTGATCGTGAAGTAGCCGCCTTTTAACCTTCGAAACCATGTGTATTTGGCGAAGACAATCTCCCCTTTGTGCAGAGGCTCGGGGATAATCTCGCCGCAGCCCGTGATGCCTGTGCCTGCTCCGGTTTGCTGGCCGAACTCAACTGAATCACCGCTTATTTTGACATCAAGAGCGTTTCCAGCAGGTACACCAGGAGACCCCTCGCACACGCCCACTGCCAATCCCTCGCGAAGCACCAGCAGGTACTTGCCCTTATAACGTTCCTCCAATTCCTTCTTGTCCGCAGCGAAGAGAGGAAGGCATACGGGCAGCAATAAAGCTGTATAAAGAATACGCCCTTTATTCATAAGACATCACCCCCCGAAAACAAAAACCGTTCAAGCTGGGCCAAGGGGCCGGGAGGATGGGAAGACATTCGAAAAATGTCATCCTGAGCGCAGACTTCATGATCCTTCGGCTCACCACTGTGCATGAAAATGGCTCTTTGGAGGTAACTCCTGTATTTTCAACAAAAGCTTCCGCCATTTTCATAGCAGCGAAGGATCTCTGCAGTTGTTCGTAAATTGTTTGACTATAAGAAACTGCGGAGATCCTTCGCTGCGCCCAGGATGACAACGCGTCGAGTTTTTACACAGCTTCCGGGCCATCGGGCGGGTGATAAGGTACCGCGAATTGAAGGTCATGACAACGGCAAATTAGCGCTTTCCACGCTTCCTCTGATCCCTGAGCACGGATTCGAACGGCAGGTTCGGCTCGTTCGCTCGGTCATCGAATGCTGCGAGGTCCTCCGCATCCTCGGTCGAGGAACCCACGAGCTTCAACAACTGATCCTCATCAATCGTTCTCACACCCAATGACCGGGCCTTTTCGAGCTTCGAGCCGGGATCGGCGCCCACCACGACGTAATCCGTCTTCTTGCTGACCGAGCCGACGACGCGGCCGCCTAATTCTTCAATCATCGCCTTGGCTTCGTCGCGAGAATGATCAGCCAGAGTGCCGGTGAGCACAAACTGCTTCCCCGTCAAGTGGCCTTCGGCCTTGTGGACTTTCTCCTGTTCGAACTGCAAGCCGGCCTTTCGGAGTTTCGTGATTACTTCGCGATTGCGCTCTTCATGGAAGAACTCCCGGATGGCCTCCGCCACACGCGGCCCCACCTCTTCCGCTTCGACCAGTTCCTCCGGGCTCGCCCCGGCGAGTCTATCGAGCGAACCAAAGTGGCCGGCCAACAACTGCGCCGTGCGTTCGCCGACGAAGCGAATCCCCAGCGCAAAGATGAGGCGCGGGAGCTCTGCGCTTTTGCTCTTTCTTATCTCGTCGAGCACGTTCTCCGCCCATTTGTCGGCCTTGCGGACAAACTCCTCGAGGCTCTCGTGAGCCGAGCCGGCGAAGAAGTCGGCCACCGCGCGGGCTGACCGTTCCGGGATCCCTCCCACCCGTCGCAGATCCAAAAACGAGGCGTTTCGCAACCGCTCGAGGGAGCCGAAGTGCTCGGCCAGCACTTTTGCTGTCTTTTCGCCAATGGAGGGAATTTCGTTCGCCACGAGAACCCGAACCAAATACTCGACCGGAGTGTCCCCTTCCCTCCGTAAGTTCACCAAGCTGGATTTGGTGAGCGTGTACAGATCTGCGACGTCATGGACCAAGCCTTTGTCCACAAGTTGGTCCACCAATGCCTCTCCGATCCCCTCGATATTCATGGCGCGGCGGCCAGCAAAGTGTAGCAGCGACTCCTTGAGCCGGGCAGGGCAAGCGACATTCACACAGCGGAAAGCCACCTCGCCTTCGGCCCGGTGGACTGCCACGCCGCAGACAGGACACTTGTCGGGCATCTTGAATTCGACGCCGTTCTCGGCGTGAACTTCCACCTTGACGACCTGGGGGATAACTTCTCCGGCGCGCTGGATCACCACGGTATCGCCGATCTTCACCCCGAGTCGCTCAATCTCATCCATGTTGTGCAGCGTGGCGTGGCTCACGGTGACGCCGCCAACGTCCACCGGTTCGAGGTCCGCCACGGGCGTAAGGGTTCCGGTGCGGCCCACTTGGGCTCGAATGGCCACGACGCGGGTTTTCGCCTGCCGCGGGGCGTATTTGTAAGCGATGGCCCAGCGCGGCGACTTCGCCGTGGCGCCCAGTTCGTCCCACAGGCGGATGTCGTTCACCTTTACGACGATGCCATCAATCTCGTACTCCAGGCTGTCGCGCTTCGATTCCCATTCCTGAATAAACGCCAGCAACTCGTCGAAGGACTTGCATAGCCGCCGGTGTTTGTTCACTTTGAATTTCATCTCGGCCAGAGCGTCAAGGTTTCGCCAATGTTCAGGGAACGGCTCCCGATTATCCACCAACAGGTAGTAGAGGAAAATATCGAGCTTGCGCTGCGCCACAATGAGGGAATCAAGCTGGCGCATGGAGCCCGCAGCCGAGTTGCGCGGGTTGGCGAAGCGCGGCTCCCCGGCCGCTTCGCGCTGCGCATTCGTCTGCTCGAACGCCTTGAGGGGCATGATGACTTCCCCGCGAACTTCAAATCGCTTTGGATTGCCGATCACCTCCAGCCTTTTGTGGTCGATGCGGAGAGGCACGGAGCGGATGGTCCTTACGTTTGCCGTGACATCCTCACCCGTCACACCGTCACCGCGCGTAACGCCGTGTTTTAGCAGTCCGTCTTCATACGTCAAGGCCATGGACAAGCCATCGAGCTTCAACTCCCCCACGTATTCGACCGTCGAGCGGCCCGAGAGCTCACGCACCCGACGGTCGAAGTCCCGCAACTCTTCGACCGAGTAGGTGTTGTCGAGGCTCATCATGGGTGTGGAATGACGCACCTTGGGGAATTCCGCCGCAGGCGTGCCCCCCACCCGCCGGCTAGGAGAGTCCGGCGTGGCCAACTCGGGGTGCTCGGCTTCCAAGTCCTGAAGCCGGCGCATCAGCTTGTCAAACTCGAGGTCGGAGATTTCAGGGTTATCCAGAACGTAGTAACGATGCTCGTGATAGCGGATCTCATTTCGCAGCTTCTCAATTTCCTTTTCAACGTCTTTGGCCACTCAATCCCCCAACCCGGCGCGGGTAGGCACCTTCCAAGGCGCACCGTTTCAGCATTGTCTTCGCTTGATGAATTATAACCCACAGGTTGCCTTAACATCGGCGGCGCGGCAAATGCCCGACGGGCATTAATATCATTAGCCGTAGGTGAGACCTACGAAGATGAAACCCCCACGTTTTGATCTTCTCCGGTCCCGCAGGGGTCGAATGGTCGACCCTTTCAGGGTCGTATACCGTTTTTTGCCCCGCCCGCCCGTAGATTTCATCTACGGCTAATGATCTTGGGTCCCTTCGGGACCCTAGGCACGCGCTTATCTTATTTTAAGCGCGTACGGGACGTTGGCCGGGGCTTTGCTGGGCCGCCCCTTCGGGGCTGAAAGATCACAGGCAATGACCAACCTACATTTAGGAGACCATCGCGGCACCCAGCAAAGGGGCTTCCAGACCGAACCTTGACAGGCCGCATTACGGCTGCTAGTGTTATCCTGGAGTTAGAGATTCGTGCGGGTAGTCGGACGTGAAAGTACCACGAACAATCCTATCGGTATTAGTGCTGTTTCTGTTGGGCATCGCCTCACCGTCCATCGCGCAACGGGGCGGGCATGCTGCCAGCGAAGTGGGGGACAACTCCCTGCCCGCTGGCCCTGCAGGCAAGGGTTCAGCTGGAAACAACTACGCGGATTTTCGTTACGGCGTGGTCAAGTCTGTAAGTCCAAGCGTGATGGTTTTGATCAAGACTGCTTCAGGCTTGGATGAAACATACAAACTCAACAAGAAGACCAAGTTTATCCATGACGGCAAAAGCGGTTCGCCCGATACCGTAAAAGTGGGCGACAAGGTGTGGGTGGATGCTCGCCAGGATAAGAAGACCGGCGACTCGATTGCCCGGAAAATTGTCAGCGGGACTTCCATGATGTAGTTCGATAACTTGTCGCCACGCATCGTCTCGGCTGTAAGGTGACAGGATCAAACCCACGCGTGAAGGCTAATCCCCTTCCTCGGCGGTGGGCCTCCCTTTGAAAAAAGGTACCCTCATTTACAATCCGATCGCGGGGCGGCGCCCGGCGGCGCGACAGCGCGAGATTCGTAAAGCCGCTGCCGTGTTGCGAGCGGCAGGGCTGGAGATAGAGTTGGCGCCCACCGCGCGGCCCGCCATGGCCCACGAAATGGCGGCGCAAGCGGCCGCGAACGGCGCCGAATTCATCCTGGCTTGCGGGGGCGACGGGACCATTAACGAGGTCATTAATGGCCTCGCAACTCACGACGTACCCTTGGGCATCCTGCCGGGAGGGACTGCCAACATCCTGGCCAGAGAAGTCGGACTTCCGCTCGACCCGGTTCGCGCTGCCGCACAGTTTGCCCGGTGGACGCCGCGAAGGATTCCCTTGGGGAAAGCTACGTGGCAGCGGGACGGCGCGTCGCCAAACGGAGCTGCGGCTCAAAACGGGCCGCCTACGCGCTACTTCGTAACCGTGGCGGGCATAGGGTATGACGCTCAGGTGGTCTATAAGCTCTCGCTCAAAATGAAGCTGTCGTGGGGCGTCGCGGGATACATCGTGGAAGCATTACGGCAGGCCTTCCGCTACCGCTTCCAAGGCTTCTCCTGCCGCACGGACGATGGCCCGGAGCGGTTTGCCACCTTTGCCGTCGCTCAACGAGCTCGCAATTACGGGGGATGGCTTCACCTCACGCCTAACGCTCGCTTCTATCATAACCGGTTCAATCTGTGTCTTTTCAAGAGCGTGAATCGCGCGCGCTACTTCTTGTATGCCGCGCTGGTCCTGGCGCGCCAGCACTTTCTGCTCGAAGACGTGGAGCTTGTGGAGGCACGCAAACTCTGCTGCGCTGCCCAGTCCGCGGGTGAGACGATTCGCTTCGAGCTTGATGGCGAGTTGGTGGGCGCCCTTCCGGCCACGTTTGAGATCGTGCCTGACGCGCTGACGCTGCTCGTCCCGTGAGATCGAAAATGGAAACTGGAAATTGGAAAACGGAAAATAGAAACTGGAAAATGGTGAAGGGCATCGCGAAACTGGCCTCTGGGGTCTGGACGGTGGGACGCTGAAGACCAGGATTGGATCGTTGAGGATCTGCGCTGTAATTTGGCAAAACGAATTCGGGCTTCAACGTTCCAGTTTCCGTTTTCCAGTTTCCAATTTCCAATTTTCAGTTTCCATTTTCTAGTTTCGAGGTCTTCTTGGACAATCTCACGCACACCCTTACCGCGGTCGCGCTGAGTCATGCCGGGTTACACCGCAAGACCCGCTTTGCCACGCTGACGTTGATCGTCGCCGCGAACCTGCCGGATATCGATATCGTCTCCAGCTTCTGGGGAAGCGCCACCTATCTCAAGTATCACCGCGGCCTCACCCATTCGATTCTCGGAGTCAGCGTGCTCGCTTTGCTGCTGGGGTGGACCGTCTATTCTCTGGGCCGCAAGGCAAAACCCAAAGCCGGGCCGCCGGCCGATCTGGTCTGGCTGCTGATCCTGGCATGGATTGGGACGGCCAGCCATCTTCTCATGGACTTGACGAACTCTTACGGCGTGAGGCCGTTTCTGCCCTTCAGCGCGCGCTGGTACGCCTGGGACATCATGTTTATCTTCGACCCCTTGTTGCTTCTCCTGCTTTGTCTCGGCCTCGGTCTGCCGAGCTTGCTCCGGATGGTCTCGGAAGAAGTCGGAGGCCGCAAGACACGCCCGGCCTGGGGAGCTGTCTTTTCACTCTGTGTACTCGTCTTTGTCTGGGGCCTGCGCGACGTTGCGCACCGTCGGGTTCTTGGATTCCTCGAAGGGCACACTTACTCGGATCAAAACCCACTTCATGTAGGGGCCTTTCCCTCCCCGATCAACCCGTTCGAGTGGACTGGCGTGGTCGAGACCGATACCACCTATGAAGTACTTCCTGCAAGCGCTCTCGCAAACGATGTCGATCCCCGTTCAGCAGAGCAGCTTCATAAGCCTCCGGACTCGCCCGCTCTCGACAAGGCCCTGAAATCGCGCACCGGCCGAATC
>CAWIUZ010000188.1:0-7197 GCA_963838915.1 uncultured Acidobacteriota bacterium | reverse complement strand
AACGCCGCTGCCGCAAAAACCTAAAGCACCGCGGTCCGCTTTTCGGAAGCCACGGCCTGCAAGTGGAATGACGAAGTCCGGGTGATCATAGTCAGGAACCAACTCGTGGGCGCCGAAATCCACCACCTCATGACCGGCTTCGCGGAGTTGGACGGCCAGTTTTTCCTTTAACTCGAACCCACCGTGGTCGGTCGCGATTCCTATGCGCGTATCTGGTTCACGGGCCGTGGTTGGTGCGATCACGGTCAGTCCTCACTGGTCGCCAAGGGTAGACTTATCCCGCGTCAACGGATTACTCGCCATTACGCCATTGATCAGGGGTAATCGGTGGCCCTGGAAAGTTCGCCGCCTGCTGAGGCCGTCCGGGACAACTTCCCAGTAGCGCGTCGCTCGCGCGGAACGTCGGATTGCCGCCGAAATCGCCCACGGACGTGCGAGACTGCGGAGAGCCACGCGTCAACGATCTGACGCATGTTGGCAGCGTCGATCATACGGGACCCCATGGTGAGGACATTGGCGTCGTTGTGCTCGCGGGCCATTCGTGCGGAAAGGGTGTCGTTGGCCGCCACGGCGCGAATGCCGGGGACTTTGTTTGCAGCCAGCATCATCCCAATGCCCGTTCCGCACACCAGCACGCCGCAATCCGCCCGCTTCGCCGCCACCTGCGCAGCAACCTTCTCGGCAAAGTCGGGGTAGTCGACAGGTTCCGCGTCCGGCGGACCGCAGTCTTCAACCTCCACGCCTTGGCTTTTCAGGTACTCCAGGACCTGCTGTTTCAAAGCAAAGCCCACATGGTCTGCCGCAACGGCGATCTTCATCTTTGCGTCACACTGCCTTCCCCGAACCTCGCGGGAGCATAGGCTTGCGCCCAGCACTCCCTTCGAGATTTTACCGAAGCAGGGGTAAATAGGGAATAGAGAATCATGGCTGCTCGGGCGTAGCGCCGACCTTTAGGTCGGCACAGACAGCGCCAATTCCGGCTGGCGCAGACCCCTGATTTGCGGGGCCTGCGGCGTCCCGAAGGGACAGTTCGGCCGAGCGGTGCAATTTGACCGACCTGCGCCTTCGGCGCATCGCAGACATTCAAAAGCAATGTCTGCGCCAGCCCACGATCCTTTGTTTTCATAGACATTCTCGCTTTGTTCCCCGAATTCCGGATAACTCTTCGTCGGCAGCGAACGGCTGGATATGCAATTTGTCGATACTCATGCAGTTGCGCAATGACTCATTGCGGCCGGTCAGGGCATAGCCTACCCAGGCAGGAACCTGCGCAAGCCGACTATCATAGGCTATCATTATCGCGCGCCGGCGTCAAGGAAAAAGCAGGGAAGGGCAACGCCCAGGGTGCGGGCGGGATTCTACTCTGCGCAAAGCGCAAGGAGCGGATCGACACGGGCGGCGCGAAGCGCCGGCAAGAGGGCTGCGGCGGGATGTTCGAATTCTTGCGTGATTTGCGCCTGGCCCTTCACGTGCTCCGCAAAAATCCCGCTTTCACGGCTGCTGCAGTGCTGACGTTGGCATTAGGATTGGGCGCCGTGACCGCGATTTTTAGTGTCGCCGACGAAGCGTTACCTCCAGGTCGTAGGAGGGTTTGCCCGCGGACCTGCCGGGCCCTCTAGAAGGGGACGGCAAGCCGTCCCCGTACAACAGACTACCCCTGCGCCAGCAGGCCTCCATCGACCGCCAGCCACGTGCCGGTGATATAGGACGCATCACTGGAAGCCAAAAACCGGACCCCTTTGGCGATGTCCTCGGGGGTGGCAAATCGACGTAGGGGGATGCTGGCAAGGATGCGCTGCTCATCCTCGGGACAGTTGCGCAAATGATAACGCAAGAGAGGCGAATCGGTGGCGCCGGGAATGATGCAGTTCACGCGGATTCCGTAGGGGGCGCAGTCCAATGCGGCAGCGCGCATGAAGGCCACCAAGCCTCCCTTGGTGGCGGCGTACGCCGTGTAGTTCGGATAGGTCTCGAAGGCATGCCCCGAAGAACAGATCACGATGCAGCCCTGCTTTTGTTCCCGCATCGCCGGAATGACATGTTTCGAGCAAAGGAACGCGCCCTTCAGATTCACATCAATCGTCTGGTCCCAGTCTTCGTCGGCGGTTTCTGCCAAGGGCTTGTTGATCTGAACGGCGGCGTTGGCGAACAGGACGTCGATTCTTCCCCAGCGTTCCACGATCGTTTTCATTGCCCGTTGGACTTCCGCTGAGTTACTGACGTCGGCCTTGATGAACAGGCCCTCGCCTCCCGCCGCTTGGATCTGATCCAAAATCTCCTGTGAGTTCGAGTCGTTCCAATCCAGCACTGCCACACGCGATTGCTCGCGCGCAAAGAGTAAAGCAGTGCCGTGTCCGATGCCGGACCCGCCGCCGGTGATGACGATGACTTTTCCGGCAAATTCGCTCATGTCGCCTCCGTAAAAAAGCTATTATTGTCTTTGCATCTTGCACACTCTACATCACACCAGGTCGCTCGAGGCGAGTTTTTTCACTTGGGTCGATCGTGGAGTGAGTTAAGTTCTGGGAGTGATGCCGAAGTGACCCTTCACCCGTCCCGCGACGGCTGATGAAGGCGCCGTCGCGCGACACCCTCTCCCCAAGGGAGAGGGCTAGGTCGGCGCGGGGGTATGGGCGAGCGCGCGGGGCGCTTGTGACGCATGTGACAGGAAAGGACGGTTTGCCGTTTCCATGAAAATCAAGGACATCAAAACCTACCTGGTCGGGAATCCTTGGAAGAACTGGTTGTTTGTGCAGGTGGAGACGGATGATGGAATACAGGGGATTGGAGAAGGAACCCTGGGTCATTTGTCGCGCACGGTAGAGACAGCCGTCCACGAGTTGAAGGGTCAGATTCTCGGGCTCGAGGTGTTTCAAATTGAGATGTTGCTGCGGCGCGTCGCGCGGGACATCTACGCCGACGGTGGCCAGATTCTGATGTGCGCCGTCTCCGCCATCGAAATCGCGTGCTGGGACATCATCGGGAAGGCCCTGGGCCAGCCAATCTACAACCTGCTTGGCGGCAGATACCACGATAAGATTCGCGCCTACGCCAACGGCTGGTATCGCTGCCCGCGCACGCCCGAGGACTTCGCGCACGCGGCAAAGCGAGTGGTCGAGCTGGGTTACACGGCGATGAAGTTCGATCCCTTCGGCGCGGAGTGGAGGAAACCGCAGCCGTCCGAATTGGACCTGTCGATTGACATTGTCAACGCAGTTCGCGAGGCGGTGGGTCCGGGAGTTGATTTGGCTGTCGAAGCTCATTCACGCTTCAGCGTGGAAACGGCCATCAGCGTCGGCAAGCGCCTTGAGGCCGCGGCGCCCGCATGGTACGAGGATCCCGTTGGGCACGGAAACATCCATGCCAGCATCGAGGTGGCGCGTCACATCAACGTACCTGTAGGCACGGGCGAGAGTCTCTCTTCGAAGCAGCAGTTCGCGGAACTGCTGCGCGACGATGCTATCAATGTCATTACCGTCGAACCGCTGCACGTGGGCGGAATTTTGGCCACACGCAAAATTGCGGACATGGTCGATGCGCACTACGGAGTGATCCTGCCGCACAGCGCACAAGGGCCGATCTGCACGCTGGCCAATCTCCAGATTGATGCCTGTACGCCGAATTTCTATATGCAGGAATACTTCGACCAGTTCAATGAGCCGTGGGAGAAAGACCTGCTCACTTGGACGCCCAAGCTGGTCGACGGGTACTTGGAGCTTCCCACCGCTCCGGGGCTTGGCGCGGAATTGAACCTGGAAGAGGTGAAGAGGCACCCGTACCTGGAAAGCGGACGCATGTTCCTTTTTGAACCCGATTGGCACTTCAGGCGGCCGAAGTAGCCTCCGACACGGCGTTCCGGCCACAGTCACTCGGACGCCAGGTGCCTGCTCAAGGGCGTCCACAAGGGCCGCCCCTACGAGTGGAGCTGACGATGAAACTTCACGAACCCCTCCGCGGAGTGATCACCGCGATGATTACGCCGCTAAGAGGCCGCGATGAGCTTGACCACGCCGGCCTCGAACGGTTGATCGAACACCTGATTGCCGGCGGCGTTCATGGGCTGTTTATCCTAGGCACCACCGGAGAGGCGCCGGGGCTGAGTTACCGGCTGCGAGCCGAGCTTATCGAGCGGACGTGTAAACAGGTAGCTCGGCGCCTACCCGTGCTCGTCGGCATCACTGACACGGCTTTCACGGAAGCCGTAAACCTTGCCACTACCGCGCGGAAGTTCGGCGCGCAGGCGGTGGTGGCGTCAGCGCCCTACTACTTTCCAGCCAGCCAGGTGGAGTTGTTGAGCTTTGTCGAGCACCTTGCTGCGGAAGTTCCACTGCCCCTGCTGCTCTACAATGCTCCCACAAATACCGGCCACACTTTTGAGCCCTCCACGGTTCTGCGAGCGGCGGACATTCCAAACGTCATTGGGCTTAAGGACAGCGGCGGCAACATGACGTATTTCCATTCCGTGGTCGAGCTTGTGAAGAATCGGCCGGACTTTACTCTTCTGGTGGGCCCTGAGGAATTGCTGGCGGAGGCGGTACTACTGGGGGCGCACGGCGGAATGTGCGGCGGATCCAATTTCTGCCCACAGCTCTTCGTGCGCCTTTACGAGGCGGCGGTGGCCAGGGACTTTGAGCAGATTCGCATCTTGCACAGCAGGGTTATGCGAATCTCTACCACGATCTATCGCGTCGGACGCTACGAATCAAGTTACCTCAAAGGCTTGAAGTGTGCGGTTTCGCTTTTGGGCCTCGCAGAGGATTTCATGGCTGAGCCGTTCCGTGCTTTCGACGGCCCGGAACGCGCCAAGGTCCGGCAGCACATGGTCGATCAGGGCCTGCTGTCCGAAAAGAAATGAGACTTACCCCAGAGATCAGGGAGAAAGCTCAGAGTTTTCCTTCAGTGAACTCTGTACTACTAAGGTGAGTTTCTTGGCGGCGCGCGAAGGAAAGCAGATCCTTCGCGCAGTTTACCCTGAGCGAAGCGAACGGGCTCAGGATGACATGTCATTCTGAGCGAAGCGAAGAATCTGCATTTGCGGGTTTGCCGCGCTGTGTGCTCTGCCGTGAATCTTTAACCATGCTCGACGAAATCGTACCCTCGCCGGATCATGCCGTGTTCAAGCGACGCTGGTTACGCATCATCCCGACTGCGTTTGTCATGTACACCATCGCGTACATCGACCGCACGAACGTCTCGATGGCGCTGCCCGCGATGGTTCGGGACTTGCACATGACGCCGGTTCAGGCCGGCGGTGCGGCGGGAATCTTCTTCTGGGGTTATCTGTTACTGCAAATCCCTGGCGGATACGCTGCCCAGCGCTGGAGCGCCAAGCGTTTTGTGAGTGCGCTGCTCGTAGCGTGGGGAGTTTGCGCGATAGGCTGCGGTTTTGTTCAGTCGGCGCGGCAATTCTGGGTGATGCGTTTCCTTCTAGGTGTAAGCGAGGGCGGCGTATGGCCGGCGACCCTGGTGCTTCTGGCCAACTGGTTCCCCCGGGCGGAGCGCGCCCGCGCCAATGGTTATTGGATGCTGTGCCAGCCGGCCTCGGTGATTTTTGCTGCCCCGCTCTCGGGATGGATTCTGGGACATTGGGACTGGCGCGTCCTGCTGATCGCGGAAGGCGCATTTCCTTTTGCGTGGCTGGCGGCCTGGTGCCGGTTTATCGAGGATCATCCGCGCGAGGCCGTATGGCTTTCGCCTCAGGAGAGGGATGAGGTCGAGTCCACTCTGCAGCGCGAAGCCGCCGAACTCGAAGCTGTTTCATCGGAGCCTTTGCTTCGAACCCTCGCCCGCCCGCAGGTTGTGCTGATGGCTCTCGCATATTTCCTGCTTTGCAGCGGCGGTTATGGATACTTGTTTTGGCTTCCCAGCGTCTTTAAGAGCGTGGGCAACTCGAGCGATTTACGCGTGGCGTTCCTCTTTGTAGTTCCTTATCTTCTAAGCGGGGCCGGGATGGTGCTGATTTCCCGCCACTCCGATCGCAGCCGCGAAAGGCGCCTTCACGTGGCCCTCCCGCTGGCACT
Organism: uncultured Acidobacteriota bacterium; assembly: GCA_963838915.1. Taxonomy (GTDB): domain Bacteria; phylum Acidobacteriota; class Terriglobia; order UBA7540; family UBA7540; genus CAVROP01. The sequence continues at coordinate 1,177 of CAWIUZ010000188.1, read as the reverse complement.
GGCAGGCGTCTTTTTTCTCGCTGCCGTGTACGCAGGCCGGCGGGCAGAGCTTGCCTCTTACGCTTTCATCTGCCTGGTGGGGCCGGGAATTTACGGAGGGCTCGGACCATTCTGGGCGATTCCCAGTGAGGTCTTCCCTCGCGGCGCCGCAGGATCTGCCATGGGGTTGATCAACGCGATTGGAGGATTGGGGGGATATTTCGGCCCCTTAGCGGTAGGATATTCTGAGCAGCGAACGGGGAGTTTCGTTTACGCCTTTTGTATACTCGGCGCGGCGCTCCTCGCGAGTTCCGCGCTGACGCTCCTCTTCCGCTGCTCGGGAGTAACCGCGAAACGGAGTGTTTCTTGTAGCGCTGACCTTTAGGTCAGCACGCCTGGTGCTGACCTGAAGGTCGACACTACGAGAAGATCGTAGCAATCTTCGAACGGCGACTAAGTTGAGCGCCACGCTCAGTGAGGACGGCAAGGCACTGCGAATTTACAGCGTCAACTCGACCGGCAAGTCGAAGCAATCGAGGTTTCATCTCGTGGATTTTCCTGGGGGCCGCCGAGGTAGTGGGCGCGCCTTTTCGGATCGTCTCGAGAACCTCTACAATCTATGGAGCCGAAGAGGCTACAATCTGAGATGACATGGATCGAACCAGATTCGAAGAGCTGGTTGAGCAAGCCCTCGATGACCTTCCCGAAGCGTTTCGCGAGAAGCTCACGAATGTAGTCATCATGGTGGAAGACTTGCCGCCGGAGGAGTCGAGGCGCGGAGGGATACTGCTGGGGCTGTTTCACGGCGTCCCGCGCACGGAGAAGAGCATCTTTTTTTCGAGTCCGCCGGATCGGATTTTTCTATACCAGCGAAACATTGAGGCGGTATGCAGAAGCGAGCCGGAAGTGCGCCGGCAAATCCGCGCCACGCTGCTGCATGAAGTGGGACACTATTTCGGACTTAGTGAGGACGAGTTGCAGCATCTATAGGCGCTCACTGTGTTCTGGCGATCAGCTTTAGCCGTTTGACATCCTCCTCCGTCCATCGCGCCTGTAGTTCGACGATTGCCCTCAGAGTCTTTGGTGGGAAAGTATCTGAGGGCTTATGAAACGAGACCGTCACTCTGCGTCCGTCCGGATGCTGGTAGCGCTGATGGCTGCCCGACTGGCGGCGAAGGAAAAAACCGTCGTGTATGAC
>CAWIUZ010000187.1:0-5133 GCA_963838915.1 uncultured Acidobacteriota bacterium | reverse complement strand
TACACTTTTTCACATTTTCCGCTTGACAAGCCCACGGAGCCATGATAGCCTATTACTGTGGTCTTGTTCGGGACATTTTGTTGCAGATGGGCGCTGGGGCGCGCTGATGCTCAACGGGAAAGCGGCGAGGTTCCGGCGAGTGGGAAACGCAGGGCACGACAAGAAATGAAAAATAGTGGGAACGAAGCTAAGAAGTACCTGAAAACAAAGCACATCACTTGTTTGAATGCTGCAAAATATGCGCGCTTTGCGAGCAAAGCAGCGCAGAATAGGGCCTGAAAGGAGCAAAAATCAGCACATCTTGCGGAAACGAACCGAAGCTGCCGAGCCGAATGGCTTGGGCTCACAAGTGACACGAAGTCGGCTACAGGTACGACTTTGGAAAACTCCCGCGCCGTATTGTAGCGCTGACCTCGAGGTCAGCATCCCGCGGGGACGGCGCTTGTGGCAGCCCCCATAAGCGCTAAGGTAAGAGCCGCCTTCAGTCAATTCGGTGCTGTGGGTTGCGTCCCGCGAAGCGGGACACCGTGAGTAGCCGTAGGTGAAACCTACGGAAAATGAAGCGTCCATCAACATTCCGGCCCTGGAGGGGCCGACCGTCCGAGGTCAACCCCGTTGGGGTTGGCCTGATTTGGGAACGCTCTCGTCATCCGCAGGTTAAAACCTGCGGCTACTTACGCTTGGCCCCGTTCGGGGCCGCTCGGTCATGCGATATCTAAACGCTTCTGGTGGCAGCCCCACGGCAAGCACAAGCGTTGCCCCCATAAACTCGCGGAACAAAGCCAGAATGTTGTTGAAAACAAAGGATCGACTATCGAATGACCTGCTGCCGCGACGCAAGGCTGACCTTTAGATCGGGGCGAGTGGAAGAAAGCAACGAAAATGCCGACCTGAAGGTCGGCGCTACGAAAACTGACGGAACAAAGCGAGAATGTCTATGAAAACAAAGGACCGCTGAGCAGGGACACTGGTGGCCAATCAATTCTTCCGGAAGAAGAGCATCGATAAGCTGATTGCGGACGCGGACGCGCCCGGCCATCAACTGCGCAAGACTCTCGGGCCGTGGTCGCTGACGGCGCTCGGCATCGGTGCGATCATCGGGACGGGCATTTTCATACTGACCGGCACTGCGGCGGCGGGGGAGAGCCTGGAAGTACGGTCCATCCTCAAAGCCCCGCTGCTGGACGCCCTGCTGCACGGGACAAAAGCTCTGGGGATGGCCGGGCGGCCGGGGGCGGGGCCTGGGATAGCTCTCTCTTTCCTGTTGGTGGCCTTTGTCTGCGCGCTGGCGGGGCTATGCTACGCCGAACTGGCGTCGATGATTCCCATCGCCGGGAGCGCCTACACTTATTCCTACGCCACCTTGGGCGAGATTGTAGCCTGGATTATCGGCTGGGACCTCATCCTCGAATACGCGGTGAGCAACATGGCGGTGGCCGTGGGCTTCTCCGCCTATGTGGACAGCCTGTTGCGCGGCTTCGGGCTGAATCTGCCGCCCAAGCTGATGCAGCCCATGATTATGGGAGGCAAGGCGACAGGCGCTTACTTCAACCTGCCGGGCTTCCTGATCGTGATGATCCTCACGGTGATCCTGGTGATCGGGATCCGGGAGAGCGCAGGGGCAAACAACCTGATGGTGGGGGTGAAAATCATCGCCATCCTGGTGTTCATCGGCACCGCCTCGCGGTTCATCCACGTCTCGAACTGGAAGCCCTTCATGCCCAACGGCTTTCAGGGGGTGCTGACGGGCGGGGCGATCGTCTTTTTCACCTACATCGGTTTTGATTCTGTTTCTACGGCCGCCGAAGAGTGCAAGAACCCCCAGAAGGACGTTCCGATCGGAATCATTGCCTCGCTGGTCATTTGCGCGGTGCTGTATGTTTCCGTGGCGTTGGTCCTGACGGGAATCCAGTACTGGCCGACTTTGCGCAACGCCGCGCCCGTGGCCAACGCGCTGGTGGCGATCGGGCTTACCAACATTATGAAGTGGGTGACCATCGGTGCTTTGATGGGGATGCTGAGCTCCTTGCTGGTCTTCCAGTTGGGGCAGGCGCGGGTGTGGTTCGCCATGTCGCGCGACGGGCTGCTGCCGCGGGTATTCTCAAAGGTTCACCCGCGCTTCCGCACGCCTCATGTCAGCACCTGGGTGGCGGGCTTCTTTGTGGCCATACCGGCCGGCATATTTGATATCGGAACGCTCGCCGATCTGTCGAATATTGGGACGTTGTTTGCGTTCATTCTGGTGTCGTTGGGAGTGCTGGTGCTCCGCCGCACTCAGCCCGAGCGCCGCCGGGCTTTCCGTACGCCCTGGGTGCCCGTCGTGCCAATCATGGCCATCCTATGCTGCCTTATCCTCATGGCCAGCCTGCCCATCGAAACCTGGGTGCGCTTCGTGGTGTGGCTGGTCATCGGGCTCGTCGTCTACTTCGCCTATAGCCGGCACCGCAGCGAGTTTGGCAGAAGTCCCCGGGAGGCGGTACCCGTAGTGAAGGCGGCGGTTGGCGCTCCTTAGCTCGAGAGGCGGGGTGAAAAGACGCTACGGCACCAGAAACATTGTGCCCGACTCTCCGCCCCGTCGAAGTCCTCTCCTCTTGCAACTCCCTTGCGATAAGAGGGTTTACTTCTCTTTGAGGCCCCGCCTCTTTTATCGCAGCACTGGAACGCCTCTTGCCCTATACTACGGTGCCATGTCGCTTAGCGCGAAGTTTGACTCACCAAGCCTCTACGATGCAGACCGCCAAGCCATCCTGAAAATCCTATCCATCCTCGGGGGTTGGGAGATTCGCCGCTCGTTCAATCAAATCGGCATTCACGCGGGGGACCGGATTCGGGTGGTCTGCCGCGCACCCTTCGGGGGTCCGCTGGTCATCGACAACCGGGGGACACAGGTTGCAGTCAGCAGGCAACTGGCCGAGCAGATCAAGGTAGAAGTCCTGCCGTGAAGGTAGTTCTCGTCGGCCAACCCAATTGTGGCAAGAGCACCCTGTTTAACTCCGTTGCGGGCTATCGTTCTCTCACCTCAAACTTTGCCGGAACCACCGTCGAGTACACCCACGGCCAGGCGCGTGTAAACGGCACGGTCGTTGACCTCATCGACCTGCCCGGCCTTTATTCCCTGACGCCCACCAATCCCGTTGAAGCCGTCGCCTGCGAGTGCCTTTTGAGCGGCCAGTGGGACGCAATCATCAACGTCATCGACGCTTCGCAACTGGCGCGAAGCCTGGAACTGACGCTCGAATTGAAGGACCTCGAAGCGCCCATGGTGGTCTGCCTCAACATGATGGATGAGGCGGTGCGCAAGGGCATCCTCATCGATTCGAGAGCGCTCTCCGCCGCCCTCGGGGTTGCCGTGGTGGAAACGATTGCGGCGCGCGGCCAGGGAATCCTCGATTCGTTCCGGGCCGCGTTGGCCCTTTCCCGTCAGGCTACACAGGTAAACCTCCGACCCTTCGTCTATGCGCCGGAAGTCGAAGACACCGTGGAAGGATTAGCACGGAAACTCAGCGTCATGAACTTCCCTCCTCTGCGGGAGGAGGGGTTAGGGGGTGGTGGGTACGAGGCTCAGCCTTCCCCTAACCACCCCCTGGCCCCCTCCTTAACAAGGAGGGGAGATTCTAAGGACTCTACCGCTTCCACCGCCGTTGCCATCGCGACGGTTCCGGCTGAACCAGCCGTGGCATTTCCCCCCGCCCGTTTCGAGGCCCTGCAGCTTCTGCAGAGCAATCCGCAAGGGTTGGCGCAACACCCCGCCCCGCCGGTGGCAGCAGCCGTGCGGCAGGCACAAGACGAAATCACCCGCCTTCTGGGTCAGCCCGCGGATGCGGCGATCTCCTCAGCGCGGCACGCTGCTTGTTTAAACCTTTTCGAAAGTGTGGCCCGCGTCGCCCATCCCCGCAGGGACTGGCGGGAGCAGGTCGACCGGCTGGTGATGCATCCGGTTTGGGGATATGCAGTGCTGATCCTTGTTTTTCTGGGGATCTTCCAACTGATTTTCACGGTGGGCAAGTTCTCTGAGGACCGCATCCTGGGCGTGTTCAATGTCCTCATCGCTGCCATGGCCCGGCATATGGATCCGCACAGCCTGCTGCTGGCGGCAACGAAAGGCGCAGTGCTGGGGACGGCCGGCGCCGTCGCCATTGTTTTGCCTTATTTGTTGCCCTTCCTGGTGTGCCTCGCCGTGCTCGAAGACCTCGGGTACCTCTCTCGCGTAGGCTACCTGATGGACGTCCTCATGCACCGCCTGGGGCTGCATGGCACGGCGACCCTGCCCATGCTTCTCGGTTATGGGTGCAGCGTGCCGGCGGTGATGGCGACGCGCATCCTCAGTTCGCGGCGCGACCGGTTCATCGCCGCCGTGCTCGCCGTTCTGGTCCCCTGCTCGGCGCGTATGACGGTGATCATGGCGCTGGTCGGTGTTTACCTGGGCCCTTACTACGCGCTCGGTATCTACGCTTTGAATCTCCTGGTGGTGGTGCTGGCCGGGCATATCCTGGCCCTGATCTGGCCGGAGATCTCTCCCGGGATGTTGATGGAGGTGCCGGCCTTCCGCCTCCCCGCGCTGAACGTAGTCCTGATGAAGACCTGGTGGCGCCTGCGCGAGTTCGTGCTGGTGGCGTTCCCGCTGCTTGTCGCGGGCAGCGCGGTCTTGAGTCTGATCGAGTTCTACGGATGGCAGCAGGTCATCAACTCCGCGCTTTCGCCATTGACTGCACTCCTGGGCCTGCCGCGCGTAGTGGGCCTGACCTTGATTTTCGGCGTGCTTCGAAAAGAACTTTCTCTTCTGATGCTCATGCAGGCTCTCGGAACCACCAACGTGGCCTCCGTCATGAGCGTTGCGCAAATCCTTATTTTCACCCTCTTCGTTACGTTCTACATTCCTTGCATGGCCACGCTCGCCTCCATGTTCCGCGAGCTAGGCTGGCGCCTCACCGCCGTCGCCGCCACAGCATTGCTTGTGCTGGCGGTAGGCATCAGCCTGGCCGCGCGGGTTATACTCACGCTGCTGTGAGCACGAGCCGACGGCCACATGGGTGGCCCCTACCAGACATCGACTCAACCCAGATCACGCCGGTGATCGCCGCCCAGCCCCACGCCGCGGTAGTGTCCTAATTTGACTGGTAGCGCCGACCTTTA
>CAWIUZ010000186.1:0-17211 GCA_963838915.1 uncultured Acidobacteriota bacterium | reverse complement strand
GCCCGCCCGGGACTATTGCGTCATCGTCGCCGATGAACATGATGTAATCGCCGGTGGCGCGAAGCAGGGCAAACTCCCAGTGATTGCTCATAGACAGGCGACGGCCCGGATTGATCAACCGCAGGCGCGGGTCGGAAAAACTTTTCACAACCTGCGCTGTATTGTCCTGGCTGAAATTATCGCTGACAATCACCTCAAAATTCTGGCTTCTCTGGTCGAGCGCTGTTCTGAGCGTATACTCCAATGTCTCGGCGCGTTCCCGGGTGGGGATGATAACTGAAAGCAGCGGATGGGTGCTGTTGCTCAACGGTTGCCCTGCCCTCCATTAATTTCTGACTTCAAAGTCGGAACCTTCGCGTTGCCTGATCTCCCCTACCAAAATAGCTCCGGCCCCGACCGTAGATCAAGCCTGCCAAGTTCAATAAGCTGCCTCTCGAAATGGCCAGTCGCCCCTGAGGAGCTGAATACGCGCCAAGTGCTTACGGCTTGAAAATCAGACCTTGACCGGTAGGCAACACAAGAACCATCACACCCTTCCGGGCGGCAAAACGGTCGAATGCTAACTTCTGCTCGTAATGTGCATCCCAGCCGTAGTCGTCCAGCACCATTACGGCGCCCGGGACCAATTTATCCCAGAAATACTCAGCCGCGGCAATTTCCGGGGCCGCGCAATTCATGTCGATGGAGAGGTAACAGACCTTCTCTGTTTTCACCTGAGGCAGCGTCTCGGGGACCACACCGCGCACGATGACGACCGGCAAGCCTTCGAAAGTTTTGCACACCGCGTCGTAACACTCCTCGTACTCGAACCATTTGCCGGTTCCGACACCCCGCTTCCGCTCCGCATCGGAGATTAAGCGGTCCTCGAGCCCGCGAAATGTGTCGAGCAGGTAGAACGTCTTACCGAGTCTGGGAAAATCGACGAAGTGCATCACGGCCCGCGAGAAGCCGCCGCGATTCACTCCGCACTCCACAAAGTCGCCCTCGAGGCGGCTCGCTTTGTCGGCCGCCCAGCACAACACATGAATACGCCAGGGGATTCGGCCATCCTTCCAGGACCGCGTTTGCTCCCCCAGGCGATACGCTTCGGCGAAGCGTGGGTCGTTGATAAAGTCACAATTGGTAACCGTGGCCAACCCGTCCTGGTTATAGGTGAGCCGCCCCGGAATTAACTCCCAGGAACCTCCCGGCATATGCCTCAGCAGCCACCTTGCCGCGCGCCCGGCCTGCCTCTTCAGCCGGCGGCATTGATTCAAGAGGAATCGTTTCATTGTGCATGCGCCTTAAAGAATAGCACTAGAAGCTGTCTCAAAACGGCCCGGCAAAGGAGAGATTACTGAATGCCGCCACGGATCTCCGGCGACTGCTCGAGGGATCGGCCCCGCAGGGGCTGGACATGAGTAGCCGGGGGCAGCGCCCCATATGCGCTAAGATAAGAACCGCCTTCAGTCAATTCGGTGCTTTGGGTTGCGTCCCGCGAAGCGGGACACCATGAGTAGCCGTAGGTGAAACCTACGGAAAATGAAGCGTCCATCAACATTCCGGCCCTGGAGGGGCCGACCCGTCCGAGGTCAACCCCGTTGGCGTTGGCCTGATTTGTGAACGCTCCCGTCATCCGCAGGTTAAAACCTGCGGCTACTTACGGTTGGCCCCATTCGGGGCCGCTCGGTCGAGCCGTATCTTAGCGCTTATGGGGTTTCACCCCCGGCTACTCATCTTGCTCCCCACCGGGGAGCACGGCTTCACGCCCCGTCGACCCTCCCCGATGCAATCGGGTACGGAAGGCTTTGAAACAGCTTCGAGACACCCCGCTTCCCCGTAGCTAGACTAAGCTGCTCACTGGCGCCGGCTTGAGGAAGTTCATGCGTCGCAAGGTCGCGCGCACCTCATCCCCCAGCAGTCGGTAGGCGGCCGCCCCATAGACGATCGACGCTAAGACATAGCCTAGAACCAGCGAGAGAAGCGATGCAGGCGCAACGAAGGCGATCATAGCCCACGTACCGCCGTAGGTCAAGCCGGCCAGCCCAAGGACCTTGAACACGTGGACGTACCATCTCCAAACGGGCATACTCAGGCATTCCGAACATGCGCGCGGCACGAAATACGCGTAGGCGAAGAGGTGGTAGACTATCCAGGAGAACCCTGCCCCGGCGATCCCAAACCTGTACACCAGCCAGCCCGTGACGGGCAGAACCACGAACAGAGCGTAATAAGCCGTGCGAGCGGCGATTTGAGGTTTACCCACCGCCAGTGTAAAGACGTAGGGGATACTGACCGTGGCATGCATCCAGAAACCAATACTCAGGAACGTCACCGGCCAGACCAGCATTTGCGCCGCTTGCGCATTGAGTACGAAGGTGAAAAGCGGACGCGCGGCAAAGGGAATGGCCGAGAACAACGGCACGATCGCATAGCAGAGAAGATCCTGCACCTTGTTATACTGGCGCAGAAGGCCATCACGATCGCCCTGCTTGTATAAGGCGGAAAAGGAAGGGAAGACGGCCTGAGAGGCGGAAGCCGTCACCACCATCCCTCGCGACACGCCGCTATAGGCCATGCCGTAGTATCCGAAAATCCCGAGCGGGAGTAACTTGCTCACGATGGCTTTATCGGTTTGCGTGTGAACCATGGAAAGGACCGTGATCCCGGCCAGTCGGAACGTAAAACCGGCGTTGCGATGGATCACCGATCTGGAAATGCTCGGGACAAATGCTCGAGCGCCGAAGAAATGGGCGCACGCGCTCAGGTAAAGCACCAGTCCTAGAAGGTAGCAGCCCGCCATCCACAGGGTGACCGGAAGTAATCCGCCGCCCAAAAAGAGAACCATGATGGCGCCGAATTGTTGCAGTGCGCTGACGCCCACGTCGATGAGATTGATGAATTCCATGCGTTGCAGGCCGCGCAGAATACTCGCACAGAACGAGCGCGGCAGCGCCACGAGGGTGGCGATTCCGAGCACACGCAGAACCGTCGTGGCGGCGGAAGGACTGAGCGTATCCAAGTTGATCCACCGGGTGACGAGCCAAGGAGCCACCAGGTAAAGCGCCACGCCTGCCAGAACGTAAAGACCCCAATAAAACGTGGAGGCGGTTTGCAGCAACCGCCTTATATAGGCAGGGTCATCTTCATGAAAGGCGGCGACTTCACGAACTGTGGTCTCGTTGATCCCGAGAGCCAAAAGCGCCGTGAGAAGGGCATTCAGAGTGAGGGTGAAATAGATAATGCCCAGGGCGTCCTGGCCCAATTGCTTAAAGATGAACTTAACCGCCACAAAGCTCAGGACGATGGTGAGCCCCTGGCCAACCACATTGTAGAGAATATTCTTTGAAACCCTTGACATTCACCCGCCTTCAGCACGTTCGATCACTTTCGGCGTAGATACGCGTCCGGCCAGTAGGTCACGCCGAGCCGGGTAGGCTCCGGGTCAAGCTCGAATTCAGGGTGCTCGGCTAGGAATTCACGCGCCGCCGCCTTAGGATTATCCTGCGTCCAATTCGCCTTCCCGCCCGGCACGTCGTCGAGGTCCTCCATGATGCCATCGCTCGCCACGATGTAGCTTCCGGAGGAGACCAGCGGACCGTAAAGCTCAAGCTCCTCCCGGACGTGCTTTTTGGAGTGATTTGAATCCAGAATCACCATGACCTTCTCATCCGGGGAGAGCAGTTTGTGCACCTCTTGAAGAGTCTCAGGGGCAACGGAGTTCCCCTCGATTAAAGTGATGCGCTTCTTGAGGGGATGGGCCTCGATGGCCCTACGGTTGTGCGGCCTGATCTCGATGTCGATCGATATCACGCGACCTCTTCCCAGGACTTCCAGCAGACTCGCGTAGAACACGCTCGAGCCGCCGTGTGCCACGCCGGTCTCGATGATCACCTGCGGCTCGACCCTGAAGATCAACTCCTGGATCCTAAGCAGGTCTTCCGGCAATTGAATCACCGGGCGTCCCATCCAAGTGAAGTTGTAGGAATATTTCACCGCCCAACCGGCCTTTATCCACAGCCGGGAAATGGCGTGGAAAGCTTCCGGGCTGTATAGCGGCAACGTCTGCGATTGATCGTCCGCATATGTCACCGAGAGGGTCTGACTCGCCAAATCAGCAGTCAGGTTTCGGATCTTCTTCACTAACCCTCCTTGCGGCCCCGCCTCCCGCCGTAGGGGGACGGCTTGCCGTCCCCGTATTTCTGCTGGTCCCGACGAGGGTAGGGCAAGCCCTACCCCTACACCGCCCGGGTCCAGCCGCGTGCGGGGTAGCGGCGCAGAGCCAGGGGTCCTAACGCGCTCGACCTCGCTTGTCGACGGATCCGGGTGCTACTCCACACCCTACAACTGCAGGATGGGAATGTCGAGCCGCATTTCCGATAGTATCATTCTGTTTTCTTCCAGGTAATTGGGGTTCATATTTAAGATTCCCGCCACCCGCGCGTTCCGGTCTTTGAGGTGCGCCGGGGACACAATGGGATGTCCAGTCCCCGCGACATACTTCCCTTGCTTGGCGGGATTAATGTCAATGAGGAAGCGAATGCGCCGATTCTGAGGGTCCAGGGTGTTCGCTAAGGTTGTGCCTTTGGCTGCCGCGCCCCAAATCGCACAGCCCCCGGCTCGGGAAAAAGCATCGATTTTTTCTTCGCATGCCTCGATCCGATGCTCGAGTCCGTCCAGGAACGCTTGGATTTTCGGCCATAAGTCAGGCGTGGAGTGGGGCCGTACTATTTCCCGCGTGCTGCCGGTCGGAGCCGGCCTGGCTTCGATATGCAGATATTGCCCGTCGAACGCCGGGCGCGCCTCGAGGACGTGAAACCCGGTCTGCTCAAACGCCCAGGCAAGGCTCTCCGCCGTGAAATAAGAGCAATGCTCGTAAAAAAAATCCCAGAATGATAAGGAATCGAGAGTCCAGGGAAGCGCCGGAGTCTCGAAGAATACGGTTGACTGCAGACGGTCCCCGATTGCTTGGCGAACTGCCCTGAGCATCTCCAACGGTGATTGCACGTGCTCGATGACGTGACGGCAGCAAACAAAATCGGAAGCGTAGTGGGTCTGTTTCGAATCATAAAACTCGCGCACGAAACGCACCGCCCCTTCCTCGACGGTCTCAGGGCCGACATAGGTGGGATCGAATCCAATCCCGCGGTTTCTCCCCTCCTTACAAAGCAGCCGGAGAAAATCTCCCTTTCCACAACCGACTTCAATGACCGCTTTATCGCGAAGGTCATACTTCGTCACGAGAGAATTCACCAACCTGGAAAGGTATTGCTGGAAGTGAGGAGAGCAAGTCTGGGTGTTTTCGTATGCGGCAGAATAATTGAGGAGTTCCGGATCGAACGCCGAGTTAAAGACAAATCCGCACTCCGGGCAGAACGCCAGCAGAAGATCCCCGCGCCTGAACTGGCGCGCTTCCTCGGCGCTTGGGCAGGCCCTGTTTTGGTGAACGGGGACGCCTCGGCGCTCGAAAAAGAGCCGCGGAAGTGGGTTCGCGCAAAGCGGGCAAGCGCGCATGGTTATCGACCCTTAAACGTTTCAACCACCCCCTACGCCCTCCTTGCCAAAGAGGGGAGTTGCCGCCCGGGCTCGGTGCGTATCGAGAAGGGGATAAGTATTGACTCCCCTCCTCTCTGAGGAGGGGTGGGGGTGGTGAGTTCTGGCTACATTACTAGCTTTGCTTTCCACCATTCACAGGTTCTTCCCAAACCTTCCTCGAGAGTGATCGAGGGCTTCCACCCAATCACACTGGCCAGCCTTCGAACGTCCGCAACCAACAGCGGCGCCTCCCGAGGATCGGCTGGCAACGCTCCCAACGCGAGATTCTCTTCCCGGTTCAGATAGCGCGCGATGGTTTCTACCATTTGCCGCAACTTCACAGGTTGCCCCGAGCCGACGTTCACCGGACCGCAAAAATCGCTCTTGGCTATGGCCCAGAGCGCCGAAACGACGTCTTCAACATGCAGGTAGTCGCGTATTTGCTCGCCGTGTGTGCACTTGGCCACTTGTCCCTTCAGCAGTGCCAGGATAACGGCAGGAACCAGCCTTGCCTCCGCTTCCGCGGGTCCATAAAGATGGAATATGCGCGCCCAGGCAAACTGCATGGCCGTCTTCTGGCAGTATGCCTGCAGAATCTCGCGGGTGGCATTCTTACACACGCCATACAGGCTGCCAGGCCGGCGAGGTGTGATGTCTTCGGACTGGAAGCCGTAGTCGGAATCGTATTCGTAGCCCGTGCCGATTCCTAAGAATCTCTTGCATCGTGAATGGGCCAACGCCTGGGCCAGCGTGAGACTCATAGCGACGCAATCGAGGTTTTCGGGGGCCATCCAAAACTTGCCCGTCGCGACATACCACGCGAGATGCACGGCGCAGTCGGGGTCCACGGCAGACACGAGATCTTGAACTCCGCGCGCGTCGCGTAAGTCCACGGGCATGACAGACACGCGGTCCAAGATGTCGGAAAGCCGCTCGGTTGATTCGCCGGGAGAAGTCACTGCAAAGACCGAATCGCCCTCGTGCATGATTCGACGAGTGAAATGCGAGCCGATGAATCCAGCTGCCCCGGTTACCAGGACTCTCATCGCCGTGTAATCCCCTTCACCTTATCTGCCAATTCAGCCCGTGAGCCCCGGATCCGACCCCACACCCCGTCCGTCAGTTGACGGACACCCCTCTCCCCGCAGGCGGGGAGAGGGGAAAGGGGGTGAGGGTGCGACGTTTCCGGGGGCAACGCCCTCGGCTACTCATGTCCAGCCCCTGCGGGGCTGAGGGCTCGAGCAGTGGTCGGGAATCCTGGGCGGCATTCAGTAATCTCTCCTCTGCCGGGCGTTTTGAAACAGCTTCTTGTGCACGCGACCGATGGACTCACTCGAAAGGAGAAACAAACTCCTTGAAAGAAGGCAGGCGCTTATCTCTATCAGACACCAAGGGGTCATGCGTAGGCCAGTTAATTCGCAGCACCTCATCATCCCACCGTAGACCGCCTTCGGATTCGGGAGCATAGTAGGCATCTACTTTGTAAACCACCAGAGCCTCTTCCGTAAGCGTGCAAAAGCCATGTGCAAAGCCTCTGGGAATGTAAACTACACGGCGATTCTCGGAGGATAGTTCCAGCGAATCCCACTGTCCGTAGGTGGGCGATCCTTTTCTCAAATCCACGAAAACGTCCAGAATTGCGCCCGCGGCAACCCGTATCAATTTGGTTTCGGCATGGGGCGGCTTTTGGAAGTGAAGTCCGCGGATGATTCCTTTACGGTGTGAAAGAGATTGGTTCTCCTGCACCCAAGCAGTGGTCAAGCCGTGCCGGCGCGATAACTGCTCGTCCCAAACTCGCATGAAATAGCCGCGCTCATCGTAGTGCGGGGCGAGTACGATCTGGTAAGTCCCGTCGAGCCGCAGCGGCGTTATCTCCATTCTCGCTCCTTTCCTGGAGTGAAAATAATTCTTCTCTCCCCAAAACCGGAAATTCCGATCATTGTTCCCAGACCTTCCAGGGTGCGCCCTTCTTCCAGGATTCGTTGAGCGAGAGAAAATCGCGGTAGGTATCCATGCTGTGCCAGAACCCATGGTGAAGGTAACCGATCAATTGGCCCTCCCGGGTCAGCCGATCCAACGGTTCCCGCTCCAGAACGCAAGTATCATCGCCGGAGAGATAGTCAAAAAACTCGCGCCGAAAGACGAAGAAGCCCCCGTTGATGAATCCGCTCTGGTCCAGAGGCTTCTCGTTGAATTCCTTCACGGAAGTTCCCGCCATTGATAATTCACCATAGCGAGAGAGCGGATGAACACCCGTCACAGTCCCGGTTTTTCCGTGGCCGAGATGGAAGTCCCAGAGTCGCGAGATGTTGATGTCGGCAACGCCGTCGCCGTAAGTCATCAGGAAATGATCGCCGGTCACGTACCGTTCGATGCGCTTGACGCGCGCTCCCGTCATCGCCTCGGCGCCCGTATCGGCAAAGGTGATCGTCCATTGATCGTCCTCGAGCGAATCATGCAACTTTGGTTCCTTGCCGGAATTGAGGCGCAGGGTGAAGTCGCTGTTCATGAGGCGGTAATTCAGAAAGTAATCCTTGATCATCGAGCCCTTGTAGCCCAGGCACAAGATGAAATCCTTGAACCCGTAATGGGAGTAGATTTTCATGATGTGCCAGAGGACGGGCTTGCCCCCGATCTCAACCAGCGGCTTGGGACGATACTCTGTCTCTTCCCGTAAACGGGTTCCCATGCCACCACAGAGGATCACAACTTGAGCTTTCATGGAGTCAGTGGTGTGTTCAGCCTTGCTATTCAGATTGTCTTGCGGTGTCTTCGTTGGGATCCGGCTCATACCCGTAACCATACCCGTACCCATACCGGTATAAGCCATATCCCGAGGTGCCGCCTTGCTTAGCGACGCTCACACTGTTCAGGGCCACGCCGAGAATGCGGGCCCCGGAATTGTACAGCAATCCTCGGGCGCGGCGGACAAGGTCGAAGGGTGTACTGTAGGCCCTCGTCACCAGCACCACCGCGTCGGTCAAGGTTGAAAGTATGCGGCTGTCGGACACGGTCAACAAAGGCGGCGAGTCGAGCAGCACGTACTCAAACTCGGCCCGCAGTCTGCGAAGCAATTCGACCGTAACCGGCGAAGAAAGAACTTCCGCAGGGTTGGGGGGAATGGGTCCGCAGGGAATCACGCTCAAGTTCGGAACTCCGGGCACCGGCAGGATGGCCTCAGCGAGGTCGATATGGCCGGTCAGGCAGCGCACAAAGCCGGGTCTGTTTTCCACGCCTGTCGAGCGGTGACAGCAAGGACGGCGCATATCGCAATCCACAATCACTACCTTGCTCCCCAGGCTCGCCAGCGTCGCGCCCAGGTTGACTGTTACGGTGGTCTTGCCCTCCGAGGGCAGGGCGCTGGTAATCAGCAACATCTTGGGCACAGGGTTGGCGGAAAGCAGAATCGACGTGCGCAACGTGCGATAGGCTTCGATGGGCTCGCGCCCGGTCTGAAGCGCCGGAGCCACGCCGTTGTTGCCATGACCGACGACCGCCAGTTCCTCCCCACTGACCTTGCCGTTGTTGCCAATGCAATCCGGAAGCAGGCCCAGCGAGGGCAGCCGCAACAGCCTTTCCACCTCATCGGCCGTCTTGAGCGTGTTATCGAGATACTCTTGCAGAAATGCCAGACCGATGCCCAGGGCAAGTCCCAGCATAAAGCCCAGCGCCAGGTTGAGGAACACCCGGGGCTTCACGGGGCCCTTGGGAACCTCCGCCGTATCCACGATCCGAAGGTTGCTGGCTTGTACGCCGGCGGCGACTGTAGCCTCCTTCATGCGCGTCATGATTCCCTGATACAGTTCCTTGTTGGTATCCACATCGCGCTTCAGAATGTTGTATTGAACGGATTTCTCTTCGATATCATTGACAATTTTCTTCTGAGTCTCCATTTGTTGTGACAAGTACTTTTCGTTGGCCACCGCGGCGCGATACGAGTCGACGACACTCTGCGTCAAATTCTTTCTCTGCCGGCTCAGAGCGGCTTGCATTGCATCAACCTGTTTCTTCTTTGCAATCGCCTTAGGGTATTCCGGTTTCACGGTGGCCATCAGTTCGTCGTATTCCTGCTCCGCTTTGGCGAGTTCCAGGGACATATCCTGAATCATCTTGTTCTCGAGGAACCCTGGTAAATCCTGGACTCTGCCGGCTTGCACCAGGTCGTAAAGTGATTCCCTCTCAAAACGCAAGGATTGAGCTTTAGTGTATTCCTCCTGAAGCTGCCTGAGCGTTTCGGTGACCATATTCTGTTTTTCTTGCACAAATATGATCCCATTGGCACGCGCGTACGCGTTCAAAGCATCTTCGGATTTCTCAAGCTTGGCCTGCAGGCCCACGAGTTGGTGTGAAAGCCATTCGGACGCCTCGGTGGTCGCGTCCCACTTCACCTGGTAGTTCTGAAAAATGTAATCCTTGCAGAGTTCATTCGAGATGCGCGCCGCCAATTCCGGGTCCTCGGAATAAAAGGACACCTCCACAAGGTTGCTGCGTCGCACCGGACTCACGTCGATGTTGCCGACGAAATTCGCTATCGTGTTCCGGTAAGCGCCCATCGAACGGTCCGGCGGGTCAGGATCCGAGGGCTGGGGAATCCTCTCCGGATCGTGCTGGATCAACCCGAATAACGACCGTCCCTTATAGAACTCGGGGTAGCGGTACAGCTTCAGGTTATCGACGACATGTCGGGCCAAGCTTTTGCTCTGCAGGATTTCGTACTGAGTCCCGCGGTAGGCATCGACGTCGCCCTGAGTGGGTTGAACAACTTCCTTAAAATCCAGAACGCTCGGCGCCTCGGGGTCAATCTCAATGATGGCCGTAGCTTCAAAGATTGGCCGCTTCTTGAGGGTCCCAATGGCCACGGTGCTGAAGACGATTAAAATGCACGACAAGACCAGCCATCGCCGCTTGGAAATGGCGTTCCAGTAATCCAGCAGGGGTTGGACTTCTTCCGCTGAGACGTTCCAGCGTCTCAAAAGGCTGCCGCAAGTTCTGAGGGCCCGAAACCACCAGGCTCTGGGTCTGGTCTGTTGTGGTCGGGACTTCTGTATTTGGCATTGATCACCAAGTGGGAACTGGTTCGAGCATCTCAATGGACTCCCCAAATGAGCCACGCGGAGAAAGTGGACACGCCAGAGTCGACAGCCCGTTGCCCCGCGACCTTCGCTTTGCTGTCGGGAACGTAGAGGACATCATTCGCCGCGAGCGTTATGTCCTCAGCCTTGCCTTTGAGAACCTTGTTCAGGTCAACAGGGATTTTGATCTTGGAGCCGTCGTTTTGAGTTCTCAAGATGTGAGCGCCTCTCCGTGAGGCAGTCCCCGAAAACCCTTCGGCCATGGATATGGCCTGAATAACCGTCACCGTGGGCCGGTCGTCGAGAACAAACCCGCCCGGCCGTCTGACCGCCCCCGCCACGTAAATCACGTCAGCCTTAGTCACGGAAACAGTATCGAGAGGCTTGATTTCAATATTGAGGCCGGGATCCCTGGTGTAAAGCAACCGATCGAGGTCGATTTCGATTTGGTCCGGCCCACGCACGTGCATTCCTTCCGTTGGCTGCAAGTCCCCAAATCCGCCCTTGCGTGTGATGATTACTGTGCGTCCCGAGGAGGACAATTTGCCGACGCCTCCGGCCATCGAGAGCATTTCAATGAGGTTACGCTGGCCCTTAAGGTAATAAAGGCTGGGCTTTCCCACGGCGCCAATTACAGAAACAGGCCTTGCCTCGAATCCCTTGACAAAAATCGACACCTGGGGGTCCTGGAGGTAATCCTCGCCCCACTTCTCCTCCAGTTCCTGCCGCAGCTGCTCGGCAGTAAGGCCGGAGGCCGGAACGCGGCCAATCAAGGGAAGGGAGATCTTGCCGTCAGCAGCCACGCGGACGGTTTGCTTCAATTCGGGGACGTCGAAGACATCGATATCGATCTCATCCTCAGGTCCCAGAATGTAATTGGGGCCCGCCTCGGCGGCAGGGGATGCGCCGGAGTCGCCCGGCGTATTCGCCGTCGTCGTATCAGGGTTGGCAGCGGGAGCAGGGTCGGCCTGGGAGGCGGGCTGATCTGTCGTGCTCTGCGCGCCCGAACGCAGCGGGGTTAATAAGAGCAGCAGTGATAAGCAGATTGCAAACCGCACCGGCGTACGTCCCCAGAAACCCTTCATTTTCGCCCCGATTTGATTAATTCGTTCCCCCGTGTCGACACCTCGCCATGAGGTCAACTTCTTTCAATAAGCGCGTGAAACCCTTACTCTTTAAATTTACCTGTCAGCCCATCTGATGTCAAGTTGAATGGTACAATTCATGCGCCGAAATGCGCTTCTATCGCTGGCAACTGCCACGCGCTTCGTGACATCCCAGTTAAGGTTGTGTTAGGAATCACACCATTGTCAAGCCGAGAATCCGGACGTGGATAGACTTCCTTTGAAAAAACTAGGCGAGGGAGGGGCCATGCGGAGAGCTTTGACCGCGGTTGCCGTTGTGTGCATTGTGATTTTCTCGACCTAGGCCAAGCTCTTCGACGCGAAAACCGACAAAGTCCTTTGGTTCGTAGAGGACGAGTACCTTCGTCAGGTGGACCTGATCCATCACCTGAACGGGCCTTACCAATGGGTTTTGTGGAATCTAAACAGCTCATGCTGCAAAGGGAGGCCACGAGCCGGGTCTTCGCGGGACTCGAAACCCTAACGCTTGACGTTACCAAGCAGACAGACGTAGTAGTTCGTCAGTCCAAGCTCCTTCCATTCAATCCCGGGCGTCGCGTGGCGCGGCTCGGGTGTCACAAGAAGGGCCTTAGCACCGCTTCCCGCAAGGGCCTCGAGCACCAGAATCTGCGTCGACGGGGCCGCCCGGAAAAAACGATCCGGCCGGTTCACCTGCGCAACTATGCGTACTCTTGCGAGGTGGGCCACGAAAGGCAAATCATCTGCCTTGATCACTGCAACCTTATCCCCCGGCTGAATCCCCATTTCTTTGAGAGTCTTGGCGGCCTCCCAATAAACGGGCTCGATGCTCCGAGGGCTTCGGCCCACTTGGAAAGCCGCTAAACCGACGGTTGTCACAATAATGAAGGCGCTGATTGCGGCTACCAACGTTTTCGACCTGTTGGAAGAGGGAATCACAACACCCGAGAACGCTGCGAGCCAAATAATCAGTACGAACGGAGCGACATAACGGTATATAACGAAGACCAGTGCGTACAGAATCAAGGCCGCAAGCGCAGGAAGCAGAACGGACCAGTTCGCCGCCGCGCGCCGTATGCACTCCCAGGGCTTCCGAGCCAGCAGGTAAAGGATAGAGAGCCCGGCAAAGGCGTTGAGCTCGAGCAACGGTCTCAAAAGCAGCCGGCAATAGGAGCCCAATCCGTGCTTCAGCGCCCCTGCCTGGCCCCTGAGGTCGAAATGGGTCTGGATGCCTTCCTGCCAATAAGACGGGTCGTACCAAAATGGATATGTTCCACCGACGGGTCCTTCGAACTGGTAAACGGCGGGTGCGTCGAAGATTTGTTTGACCGGGTGCCGGAGCATGTTGGTGAATGGAGATTTAATTTCGTCAAGTCCTTCTACCGAGCCCTCGCCGAAACATTCTCCCCTTCCGGTGTCGCCGGGGAAATAAACGTCCACGCCGTCGACGCACGCCAAGTAATTCAGCCTGCCGCTCTCGCCAAAAGTCAAGCGTCCTTCGGCCCGTGAAATCGCGGCCATAAACGGGCCGGCGATGACGATGAGAATTAGAGCCGACACGAGAAGATGTGACACACGTCTGCGCAAACTTAGCGCGGAAAGAGCCGCCACTGCCAGGAAGACAAAGGCCAGAGGGAACATGACCGCCTTTGCCAGGTATCCGAGCCCGAGGACAATCCCTAAGAGAGCAAAGTCACGCTGGGTGGCACCTTCCCAGCGGATGCTCAGGACCAGGCCCGTGGCAAGATACACAAACGCGGCTACACATATGTCCGGGGTAACAATTGCGATGGTAATCATCACCAGGGACGTCCAGATGAACAGGCTGTACCCCAACGACCACCAAGCCCACTCCGGCAGAGTCACGTCAGGCCGCCCGTCACGCCCCTTCCCCTGCATGCGACAATGCCGAATGAACTTGCTCAGGAAGAACTCGAAGCAGGCAAGCGCACCAACGTAAATCACGAAATTGGCGAGGTGGACGACCGGGTATTCCCAGTAAGGAGAGGGCTTCAAGACCTTCAAAAACAGGCCAAGAATCCATGGGTAAAGAGGGCTCCAATAGGCACTGATGGCGCCGTGCCAGTCGCCCCGCCAGTAAGCCGCGCCCACCTCCAGGTAGGACATGCCGTCGGGGTTCATGGTGAAGCGGGTGGCCCAGGCATCCGCGGCGCCGAGGATAATGGCAACGCACCAGAACGAAATTCTCAGAAACGAAATTCTGAGCCCGCGGGGAATTCTTACGATTGTGTTCTTGGCCGGAGAGGCTACACTCGTCTCGGGGGATGCGGGGTGGTTGCGCGCAGGAAGGTCAGCGTGTTTCATCGGGAGTCTGATTGGATCCACGGGAGTATGACACAAAAAACCGAAGATCGAAACTCGAATAACACAGTTCGCGTGTTTTTCGGAAAGCTGCTAGCGTATAATGGGGGTGCTTTTCGCTTACAGAATGTGCCACCTGCCAGGGGATGGAGAATATGCAGATTGCGATAAGACCGAGAGCCGTAAGGTGGTTGTTGATCGCCGCCGAAATTGCCGTTGTCGTGGTGCTCATCGTTTGGGTGGGCAAGGCGTGTGTCGCATACATGCTTTCCAAGAAGCCGACCACCGGCAACCTCGAACGAGCTGCCAAACTGGACCCGAGCAATGCCGACTTCTACATGCGATTGGGGAGTCTCTACGAATACAGCCCCGTCGATATGCAGCTTGGGAAGGCCGAAGAGAATTTCCGCCGCGCCGCTCATCTTGATCCTTACGATCCTCAGACCTGGCTGGACTTGGCGGCAGCTTTGCAGTTTCAGGGCAGGGTCGACGACGCAGAGACTTGCCGACAACGAGTGGATTTGCTAGCCCCAAATCTCCCCGCCTATCAATGGCCACTCGCCAATTTCTATCTCTTGCAGGGAAATAACGAGGAAGCCCTTCGTCATTTCAAGCTCGTGCTTGCCGGTACCTCGCAATACGACGGTAACGTCTTCCGATTGGCCTGGAGAGCCACCGACGATCCCGGGAAGATTCTTGAGGAACTGGTCCCGGAGCGAGCTGAAACTGAATTCAATTATCTGAATTTCCTGCTTGCCCAGCATCGCCTGGATGACGCGCCGCCTGTCTGGAAGCGAATTCTGGAGGGTAGCGATGAGTTTTCCGCCAAGGATGCTTCTCCTTACATCGACACACTGATTGCCGGACACAAGCCGGACGACGCCTACCAGGTTTGGACTGATCTTCAAAATAAGGGGCTGATTCGAAGCTCTTCCACGGCCTCGAGTTCGAATACTGTCTTCGATGGAGACTTTGAGGACGAATTCTTGAATTTTGGTTTCGCTTGGAGAATCGTTCCTCTGGAAGGTGTTTATGCCGGCCTCGACAGCTCGACGTTTCACTCGCCTTCCCATTCTCTGATGGTCCAATTCTCTGGGAAGGATAATCTCCAGTACGAACATGTTTATCAGTATGTAGAGGTCTCACCCGGGCACGCCTACCACCTTCAAGCGCTCATGAAGACCGAAGGGATTACTACGGATAGCGGGCCGCGCCTCGAAGTGTACGATGCGTATAACCCGTCGGTTCTGGACAAACTGACAGACGATCTCACCGGCACTTCCGACGCCTGGACAACTGTGCTCTTGGATTTCGTCACTGGACCCAAGACCGAATTGCTGGTGTTGAGGCTAAAGCGATTGCCCAGCAAGAAGCTCGATAATCTCATCGCCGGCAGGGTTTGGCTGGATGATGTTCGGCTCACTCCCGCACAGAAGTGATCGAAGCTGTAAGATCAGACTTTATTGGAACTTTTAGCCGCCTCCGATGCAATTCCCACCCAGGGGCAAATTAGATTATTGGGGTTTCACTTGTAGGGCTGACCTGTAAGGGTCTCCCATAAACCACTTGCAGGCTCCGGAAAAACGCCTGAACAGTGTCATTCTGAGCGCAGCGAAGAATTTCGGTAGTTGCAGTTTCAACGAAACTACGGAGATCCTTCCTTCGTTTCACTCAGGACCGCCTCGAGCTCCTCAGGATGACAGCTAAGCGAGTTTTTCCGCAGCCCGTTTAAGTCCGATTGTGGAACCCCGTGTGGGCGCTACGTGGAAATCGGCATGGCGCCCTGGCAGATAAGTATTGCCTTGATCTGAACTGGCATGTTAGTGTTCAAGTTAGGGTAGATTCCCGTTTAACCCAGTAAACGTAAGTTGTCGAGGCCAATGACCAATGGGGAGGAGTCCGCGATGAGTCGCATCGGTATGTCTGTGGAGCGCAATCGGAGCTTGAGCTTTCGAAAGCCCGTCAGGATTGCGTGCTGGTTTGCAGCCATGACTATTCTTTTGAGCGCAACTTTCATGCTGGACTGTGGAGGAAACTCAACGACCGCACCGCCGGCGAATTCGTCTGCGGCGGTCACGGTTTCCCTCAGCCCGCAAACCGCGCAAGTCCCGCTCATGGGGCAAACCCAATTCACCGCCACAGTGAATGGAAGCAGTGAAGGCGTTGCCTGGTCGGTGAATGGATCGGCGGGCGGGAATATTACGGCAGGGGTGATTAGCAGTTCTGGGCTTTATACAGCACCCACAAACCTTCCCTCGCCTAACACGGTTACGGTAACAGCGACCAGCGTATCGAACTCCGCTCAGTCCGCGTCGGCGAGTGTTATGATCGTGAACCCGCAACCTGTAGTATCTTCCATTTCGCCTTCTGTAATTCCTCTGGGCAGCGGGAACACGAAGTTGACAGTCAACGGGTCGGGATTCGCGAGCGGCGCGGTTGTGGAGTTGGAGGGCATAGCGCTGCCGACGATGTACTGGAACCCGTCTGTGCTCACGGCGACGATCCCGCCATCCGTGTTGGCGGCGCCGGGGACTCTCCCCGTGCTCGTGACAACTCCGGGTCCGGGCGGGGGGACAAGCTCGACAATCAACTTCACCGTAATGTCAGGGGTGTTTGCCACCAATAACCCGCAGGTGGCGTTGTACACCTACGCGGCCGCGCAAGCTGCTTCCGTCTCCGTCGAGTTCGGAACGGATACGACTTATGGTATGGACACCTGGGTGCAGAATATACCGGCAGGGGGCGGGGCAGTCCAGATTCTTGTCGCGGGTATGCTGGCGAATACGACCTATCACATGCGCGCGGATGTGGCCTACGCCGACGGCACGCAGGCTGTAGATCAGGATCACACATTTGTCACCGGGGGCGTGACACCCGACCGACTCCCGGCGATTACTGCTACTAATCCCAACGGGCTGACGCCCAGTCCCGGGGCAGTTCTCTTTCATCTGACGCAAGCGACCATAGGCAGCGGCCAGCAGCTAGAGGCTGTGGCGACGGACAACGGCGGTAACGTGATCTGGTATTACGACTACCCGGCCTTCCTGGGCTTTCCACAACCCATTAAGCTTCTGCCGAACGGCCATATGCTGATTAATATTTGTCCCTCAACGCTCGTCGGAGGGTTGGTTCGAGAGATCGATTTGGCGGGAAATGTTTACCACCAGCTCACACTTACAGACCTTAACAACCGGCTTAGC
>CAWIUZ010000185.1:0-6052 GCA_963838915.1 uncultured Acidobacteriota bacterium | reverse complement strand
GCGAAGGTGGGGGATCGTGAGGGCGGTTCGCGGCGCTCCCGGTTCCATTTTTGCCATTTGCCTTTTGCCATTTGCCATTTGACCTGCTCTTCCCGGAAAAGCAAGGCAAAATTCAAACGGCAAAAGGCAAATGGCAAATGTTAAAACCGCCACGCCTAGTGATTCTAGGCATTCTTCACCCAAGCATGTTTCGGGTCGTCCGCCCAGGCGCCATAGCGGCGCTCTTCACCGGCCAGGACCCAGGTGTAGTGAAGTTCGTAGCCCGGCGCCGCCACGACGGGATGATAGCCTTTGGGCAGGAGGACCGTATCTCCGTCCTCGATGACGAAGACAGTAGAGAAGCCCTCGGGGTCGTCGGCAGCGGTATAAGTCCACATCAAGCCGAAGCCTTGAGCCGGCCGCGTGCGGAAGAAGTAAATCTCTTCGAGGACTGCTTCGTTAGGTGGGTTCGAGCGGTCGTGCTTGTGAGGGGGGAAACTGGACCAGTTGCCGGGCGGGTTGAGCGTCTCACCGGCCAACAAGCGCTCCGCAGCCACATTTTCGGCCAAGGCGGAGTAGACAGTTCGCTGCCAGTTGTCGCGGCCCACGTTTTTGGCGGTTACCGCAGGACCTGCCAGGAGAGTCGGAGGCGCTGTCGCGTTCGACGGAGCGGAGAAGATCCCCGCGTCGAACTCTTCCGAGGCAGCCGTGATCTCGTAGGAAGAGTGCGGCGGCAAGTAGACCATGACGGGCGGCCCGGAAAAGACATCAGCGCGTGCGCCAACATCGGAGAAGACCTGCTTCTGCCCGTTGACCGTCTCGACAGCGATGCTGGCGATGCCGGAAAAGACATCGAGCACGGATTCGCGTTCCTCAGCCTTCGTCGAATGCCGCTGACCCTTTCTCAAACTCAGCCGCGCGAAGTCGAGAAAATGCATAACTCCCGTAGGGACGATTTGCTGCAACCCTTCCTTCGCTTGCGCTTTGATCAGTCGTTCCATGAGCCACCCCAAGTGATTGTTGAGTTATAAATAAAATGTCATCCTGAGCCCGCTGCGCCCTTTGGCGGGCGAAGGGTCTCTGCAGTTGGCTTCGAGTTCAGCGGCTTCCAACGCACTGCAGAGATTCTTCGCTGCTATGAAAATGGCGGAAGCTTTTGTTGAAAATACAGGAGTTACCTCCAAAGAGCCATTTTCATGCACAGTGGTGAGCCGAAGGATCATGAAGTCTGCGCTCAGAATGACACCGTGACTGCGCCGCCTCTCCCTTCAGCATGCGCCCTGACTCACTTACCTTCGGCGTACCGCGTGTAGGCTTCAGCGACCTTGGCTTCGACGGCATCACCGTCATGAATCAGCACGCGATATCGCAAGGTCAGGGAGTCGCCGACGGCAATGGTCACACTCCCGTCGCGCTTGGGATCATTATAGAAGTCGTGCTCGCCGAAGGGATTGACCGCAAACAGACCGTAGCCGCGGGCGTGCCAATATGTGGGATGCTTGATATTGTGGGGACTATCGAAGATGGCAATTCCGAGCCTTTCCCCTCCCACCACGCCGGAGTAATCAACCCAATCAGCTCGCTTGCCCCAAATGTTTTTCTCACCCACAGCGCCGTTGGAGTTTAGCATCTTTACGGCCGGCTCTTGCAGGTTTCTGACCACACGAATGGCGAAAGTCCCCTCCTTCGTATCGCCCATTTTGAGAGGCGTTCTATGGTCCGCCGTGATGGTAAACGCGCAGTCGATGGTGCGGGTTTTTGCATCGCCCCGAAAGATGTATTCCTGCGTCTCGCTGCCCATCACCTGACCATCCGGGCCGAGCAGGCTAAAGACCGCCCGAAGCGTTCCGGAATCGCGCCCATCCTTCGCTTCTTCGAGCTTGGTGAAGACGGTGCGGCCTTTGGGCAGTTCCTCTGAGGAGGTGTAGGTTTTGCCTGCCACATGCACGGGCGCTTTCTCCGTAAACTGTGCTTCGCCCCAGAAATCAACTCCGTTGATATCGCCGTGAGCGAAGAACATGGCGCGATGGTGCGGATGGTCTCTGCTCTCGCCAGGGATGTCCTTCACCATGGGATACCCGCGCGTAACGATGATGCCCGACGGCGAACGTAAAGGGTAAAGGTAGGGTTTGGGAGTGTCGGGGTTGAAATAGTAACTCGTGAAAGGCTTCCCTCCGATGCTCACCTCAACTTGGTCGCCGTGCCGGACAAAAGCCACGGGCATGTCCGCTGCCACGAGCGATGAAGCTTCGAGCAATATCAATAACGAAATTAGGCGCAAGAGGTTTCTCCTCGGAATAATCCAACAAGAAAAAACAAAAGACAGCGGCACTGTCATTCCGAACTGCGCTCTCTCGAAACTCAAGTCATTCCCGCGAAAGCGGGAATCCATTGTGTTCCGGATCAACAATGGACCCCCGCTTTCGCGAGAGTGCCGACGCCTGTGAGTTTCATTCCCGTGGGTGGGTCGAAGTCCCATGACCACCCCGAATGACAGTGTGCCCCGTTCACTTCGGGAAAGCATGGTGGACCAGAATCAAGATTCTAGCTTCTGTTGCTACTCGTCAATTCCCAACAAGATGGCCGCAGCCAGCACGGTGGTCCAGAGGCCACGCTTGTCGCCAATCGCCGATTGGGTGACATTCATCGTTCGAACGATCTTGTTGGAGATTCGATAAATCTCCTTCTTCTCGTCCCAACTCCGGTCAGGGTCGAACTCCACGCCGAGCGTGGTGGCAAGCATTTCGGCGGCGAGTTCTTCGGCGTATTCCCCAGCCACTTCTTCCGTTTCACCGAAAGAGTGGTGCTCAGAGAGGTAGCCAAAAGCATTTCGATCAGAGGGAATTGCAACTCCCACCGAAGCGGCAATCAGACGATGCGGCTCGCGTGTTGAGTTCTCACTCATGACCACGAAAGTCACTTGGCCGGGGCGAAGTTCTTTCACGCCCTCGGTTCGGGAAACCAGCTTGCAGCGAGGCGGGAAGATGCTCGAGACGCGTACCAGGTTACAAGCCGCGATCCCGGCGGACCTTAGTGCCAATTCGAAACTAGTAAGCTTTTCACGGTGTTTCCCAGCACCTTTGGTGAAAAACATGCGTTTGGCTACGAACATTCGGCTCCCCACCTTCTCATCAGCGCTTTTTTCCCCAAGTCGAGCGGCGATTCGACAAAGACAGCCCTGGAAGACTCCTCTACGGGATATGGCCAGGAATGATGTAAGCTAACAAAAAGCCGAGAAAAGTGTCAACGCATTTTTGAGTCCTAACGTTACACAGGTGTGAAAAAATCGCGCCGTCATGCTGAGGGAAGCATCTGCATTTTACCTACGCCGGTTCCTCTTTCGTCTAGATAAAAAATTTTGATGGCGGCGACCCTTGACTAAATTCTCCGCGCACGCTATGTTGCAGTATTAAGTGAGAACAACCTGCCCTTATGCCCTGGATCGTGGGCAGAAGACTTTCCCATGGAGGATCTATGAATCCAAAGGCAGTATTAGAGTTCGCTGCTGCCAACAACGTCAAGATTGTGGATATCCGCTTTACCGACCTTCCCGGATTGTGGCAGCACGTTTCATTCCCTATTCACGAATTGGAAGAGAGTTCTTTTGAAGACGGCTTCGGCATGGATGGCTCCAGCATCCGCGGCTGGGCGGCGATTCATGAGAGCGACATGCTCCTGGTTCCCGATCCGAGCTGGTTCATGCTCGACCCGTTCAACGAGACACCCACCTTAGCCATGATTGGCGACATCATCGACCCCGTAACCAAGCAACACTATTTAAAGGACCCCCGGAATATCGCCAAGAAGGCGGAGAATTATCTCGTTTATTCCGGAATTGCTGACACGGCGTACTTCGGGGCTGAGGCCGAGTTCTTCATTTTTGATAACATCCGCTTCGATACGGCCCAACAACACAGTTTTTACTACATCGACGCCGAGGAGGGACGCTGGAACTCCGGCCGGGAGAAAGATAACCTGGGCTACCGCCCGCGCTACAAGGAAGGCTACTTCCCCGTCCCGCCCACCGACCATTACCAGGACCTGCGCAGCGAGATGGTTTTGGCGATGGAGAAGGCCGGGTTGCACATCGAGTGCCACCACCACGAAGTCGCCACCGGCGGCCAGGCTGAGATCGACCAGAGATTCAATTCGCTGTTGAAATCAGCAGACGGGATGATGGTGTACAAATACATCATCCGCAATGTGGCGCACCAATACGGCAAGACGGTGACCTTCATGCCCAAGCCGATTTTCCAGGACAACGGCTCAGGGATGCATACCCACCAGAGCCTTTGGAAAGACGGCAAGCCGCTCTTTGCCGGCGACAAGTACGCGGGATTCAGCCAGCTCGGGCTATGGTACATCGGCGGATTGCTGAAGCACTCTCCCGCGCTCGCCGGGCTGATCGCGCCCACCACGAATTCTTACAAACGCCTGGTGCCGGGCTTCGAAGCTCCTGTGAACCTGGCTTACTCGCGGCGCAATCGCAGCGCCTGTTGCCGCATCCCTATGTACTCGCCCAACCCGAAAGCCAAGCGAGTCGAATACCGGCCGCCGGATCCGTCCTGCAACCCCTATATGGCGTTCGCTGCCATGATGATGGCCGGCCTTGACGGAGTCGAGAACAAGATCGACCCAGGCGAACCGCTCGACAAAGATATTTACGATTTGGGTCCGGAAGAGTTGAAGAAAGTACCGACGCTCCCCGGCTCGCTCGACGAATCCCTGCACGCCCTCGAGAACGATCACGATTTCTTGCTCAAAGGCGACGTTTTCAGCGAGGAACTGCTCGAGACCTGGATCGATTACAAGATGAAGAACGAAGTCCAGGCCGTAAACATGAGGCCGCACCCGTACGAGTTCGCGCTCTACTACGACATCTGAGCGTAAGCGGCTTGCTCCCAGCCAGTTGGGGGCAAGCTGCAAATTCTTGGCATATTTTTGGCATACTCGGCGTTTTTCGCTCCTGCCGGCTGGTATTAGGGCTTAAGGAGCGAAGCCGGGACGGAAAACCTGACGACCGAAATCGGGGCTGGAGCTGGTCCAGCCCCGGTTTGTTTTTCTGCCAAGACAGTCAATGTCATGGTCCGCCACAGCGTCGGATGCAAGGACCGATGCCGGGGCAGCTTCTGGCGAAAGTGCCGGTGTCCGAAATCTCTCTTGGTTTATGAGGGTCAAGGCTCTGGCAAAAACCGTAGGGTAAGCGCCAAGACCCGTTCGTGGGAACAGGCGGAAAAACGAGCGCAAGAACTCCGCGATTCGTGGGACCCGGAAAAGCTTGAACTCAAGCGCCTGAGGGCGGAGAAAGAACGCCAGCAGGTCCCGCTGGAGGATGCCGTAGCACTGTTTCTCGCGGATCAGATGACGCGCCTCGGGGAGAATGGCAGCGTGCGGAATTCGCGCTCCCTTTTCGGCCACGTTGACCCGAAAACCAAAACAGTTACCAAAGCTGGCCGTTTGTTCGGTAGTGCCTCAGTTTGAAAATAGATGCTGAGAAATTGGCGAGTGAATTGCCTAACAGTCCTTCGCTCGAAGCTCTTGGTTCAACGTGTACATAGCCCCCTGAGATATTCTCCAAGTCTCCTTCCAGCCGTTTCCAGGATGTTCGGTGTTCTGACTCACCATATCGTCATTGTGAAGCTTTCTTAGTATGTCCCAAATTCTATCCTTGGCGACTCCTGATATTAGCGGGAAGTCAGTAGATCTGTCGGTACGAACTATTACCTGATGCATAGCTAGATAATTCAATACGCTCTTTTCTTGGTCACCGTATTGCACAAAGAATTTTTTGAGCCGTTCGTCTTGTGTTTGTTCGAGCGGCGAACGCCTAGGTTTTTTAAGCTCCTCAACTTTCGCAGTGAGTTCTTCGATACATTTCGTGTTTGCGGCTTTTTCTGCGTCGAGAGTATCTTTGCCTGAAAAGACCTGCTGTATTTCCGTTTTTCTTTTTCTATCAAGGATCACAGGAACGCGAACCACGGACAACAGACAAAGGAAAACTAGGAGTATCAGATAAGGCCAACCTACACTTTTGACGGCTTGCCAGCTATGCTCGTGCGGAATAAGCCTGTAA
>CAWIUZ010000184.1:0-3839 GCA_963838915.1 uncultured Acidobacteriota bacterium | reverse complement strand
TTTTTTGTTTTCTAGCAAATATTTTGCGCTCTCTTAGGGCCGCCCGTGTACCCGATATCATGGGACTGGCAGGCCAAGCTCAGTCGCTAGCTCCGCGCCACCCGTGTTCAACAGCCAGACCCGACTGGACCTTGCAATTAGAGGCGGAGGCGTGTACTTTTCGGGTAGGGCGAAAGCTGAAAACAGAGATTCTGGATGGATATGGAAACCCTCGCGAAAGACCTCAAGCTTGCCTTTAGCTTGCTTCGTAGAAGCCCCGGTTTCACTCTTACAGCCGTTTGGGCGCTCGCCCTCGGTATAGGAGCGAACACCGCAATCTTTTCGGTGGTGAACGCCGTGCTTTTGAAGCCGCTCCCTTATCCGCAACCCGACCGCATGGTGCAACTGATGAACTCCACGCCGCAGGGCAACTTTGCCGGGGCTTCGGTCCCGAAGTACAACATCTGGCGAGCACAGACTCAGGTGTTGGAGGACGTTGCCGCCTACGAAGAGGGTGGCCCAGGCATCAACATGTCGAGCGGCGACCGCCCTGAGCAGCTTCGCGGGATTCACGTCTCCTACGAGTTCTTTCCGCTATTCGGGGCAAAGGTGGCGCTGGGCCGTAGCTTCTCCGCTGCCGAGGACCGTCCGGGCGGCGGCAACGTGGTCGTACTCTCGAACGGGCTTTGGCAGCGCCGGTTTGGCGGCACACCCGAGGTCATCGGGAAGGGAGTCAGGCTGGGTGGCGAAGTCTATACTGTCATCGGGGTTCTAGCCGAGGGATTTTCGTATAATCCGCCTCCCGACATTTACCTCCCCTTCCAGGCTGATGCCAATAGTGTGCAGCAGGCGCATTACTTCAATGCCGCTGCCCGCCTCAGGCCCGGAATCAGCCTGGGAGCCGCGCAAGCTGCCATGAAGCTGGCGGCCGAAGAGTTCCGGCGTAAGTTCCCGAACGCCTTGGGGCCGAAGGGCAGCTTCACGGTCGAACCCCTGCAGGAGATCATGGTCAGGGATGTGCGTACCGCTCTGATCATCTTGTTGGGTGCGGTCGGATTCGTGCTCCTGATTGCCTGCGCTAACGTGGCGAACCTGTTGCTCATACGCGCCACGGGGCGGGCGCGAGAAATCGCCATCCGCGTGTCGCTGGGTGCCAGCCGATGGCGAATTGTGCGCCAACTCCTTACGGAGAGCGTGGTCTTGTCGCTCATTGGCGGCGTGGCAGGCTTGGTCGTTGGGGCGGCAGGCGTGCGCGCGCTGTTGGCGTTGAACCCCGCAGATATCCCGCGGATTGGGGAGAGCGGCTCGGACGTCAATCTGGATTGGCGTGTGCTGGGCTTCACGCTTGGGCTGGCTTTATTGACCGGGATCATTTTCGGTTTGTTCCCGGCTTTTCACGCTTCACGCACCGATGTGAATTCGAATCTGAAGGAGAGCGGCGCGCGTTCCGGAATCGGGGTGCGGCAAAACAAGACCCGCGGCTTGCTGGTGATCGTCGAGATGGCGCTGGCCATCGTGCTCTTGGTTGGCGCAGGATTATTGATCCGCACTTTTGCCGCGCTGCGAGGCGTGAATCCGGGCTTCGATCCCCACAACGTCCTAACTATGGATACCTCGCTGGCGGGGAGCCACTTCAGCAAGACCACAATTATCGCAGACATGACGCGCCAGACCATCGAAGGCATGGAGGCCTTGCCGGGCGTCGAGGCGGCCGCGGCGACCTCTTATATACCGCTGGCAGGCGGGCTCGGCTTGGGCTTCACGATCGAGGGACGCCCCGCGAATAGTGAGCAGTCGCGAGGGGGAGCCGGTTGGGCTTACGTCACCCCCGGCTTTTTCGATGTCTTTAAAGTTCCGATCAAAAGAGGCCGTGGATTTAGCAAGCGTGATGATGCCGGCGCGCCCGGTGTGGTGATTATCAACGAGGCCATGGCACGGCGCTACTGGGCGCGCGAGAATCCGATCGGCCAACGCATCACCATCGGCGCCGGTATGGGACCGGACTTCGCGGAGCCGCCGCGCGAGATCATCGGGGTGGCGGCTGACGCGCGCGACGCCGGCCTGAACCAGGATCCGGTGAACGAGATGTTCGTCCCGCTCGCGCAGGTTCGCGACGGCGTAATGGCCCTGAACAATACTTTCATGCCGCTTGATTGGGTAGTTAGGACGAAGATGGCTCCGTTGCTGCTCGCCGAACCGGTCCAGCGGGTGTTCCACGAGATTGCGGATCTCCCGCTCGGGCACGTCCAGAGTATGGACCGGGTGGTTGCACAATCGACCGCGCGGGACCAATTCAACACGCTCTTGCTCGGCATCTTCGCACTGGTTGCGATCCTGCTGGCCTCGCTCGGACTCTACGGACTCATCGCCTACACGGTCCAGCAGCGGACCATGGAGTTTGGCATTCGCGTCGCCCTGGGGCTGATGCTCCTCGATTTACAGGATGATCCTCGGCCATGCGATGAAGTTGGCGCTGGCAGGCATTGTCATTGGCGTGGCCGCCGCCTACGGCCTGACCCGCCTGATGGCTTCGATGCTGTTCGCCGTAAAACCAACCGATCCGATGGTCTTCACTTCGGTGGCGGCCTTACTCGGAGTGGTGGCCTTACTTGCAAGCTATCTTCCGGCTCGCCGCGCGGTGAAAGTCGATCCTGCGGTTGCCTTGAGATACGAGTAACTCAATTCATTCCCCTCCCTAGTAAGAGCGAATCGAGTTTATGCTACAGATGTTTCGATTTAAGTGTGTACATATCCACAGGAGGTGAAGTAGTTTGTGCATTCGCTTGGGGAGACCGTATTGAGCAACTCCCCGATTTCCTTCCAGAGGGTATCGATATCGCGTCTAGCGGCTTTGCGAAGCAGCGCC
Organism: uncultured Acidobacteriota bacterium; assembly: GCA_963838915.1. GTDB lineage: Bacteria > Acidobacteriota > Terriglobia > UBA7540 > UBA7540 > CAVROP01. The sequence goes on along the minus strand of CAWIUZ010000184.1, from coordinate 994 downwards.
TTGAGTTTGGAAAAGAACTTTTCGATCGGATTCAGGTCCGGAGAGTAAGGGGGCAGATAGAGTAGTGTGGCTCCGGTCGCGGTGATCGCTTTCGCGACTCCCGTCACCTTGTGACTGCTGAGATTGTCGAGAATCACGGTGTCTCCCGGTTGGAGGGTTGGGCACAGGAATTGATGCACATAAGCCAGGAACGTCGCGCCGTCCATGGGCCCGTCGGTGACCATCGGTGCGGTCAACCGGCGGCGGCGCAGGGCGCCTACAAAGGTCGTTGTCTCCCAATGCCCGTGCGGTGCCGAGTCGAGGCAACGCTGACCTCGGGGGGCGCGTCCGTAGCGTCGCGTCATGCTCGTCGATATCCAGGTTTCATCGATAAAGACGAGCTTTTCGACTTGCATCGTGGGCAGCGCTTGCTGCCAGGCTTTTCTTGCCTGCTGCACGTCCTCGCGTTCTTGCTCGCTGGCGTGCAGGGTTTTTTTGAAGGTAAGGTTCCATTTGTTCAACTGATGCCATAAGGCACCGATCTTGATCGAGATGCCCTGCTCGGCGAGACGTTCACCTAACTCGGCCAAGCTTAGACCCGGCGCTTGTTCGATCCAGGCGCGCAGCACGGACTCCATCTCCGCGATCCGCGAACGGCGATGGCCGCCGATCTGAAAACTGGTGCGTTGTCCGGTCTTCTGGGCCCGCCCCCGCACCTGGTAAACCCAGACGCGACTGACTTCCAACCGCCGCGCAATCGCCGTCGGACGTTCGCCGCGATCCAATGCCCATAACACCCGATCCCGCAAATCTTGTGAATAGGATTGCATCCTTTGCCTCCCCTCTGCAGGCAGAGGCATTATCGCACATAAATGTATACACTTAAATTAAAAATGCTCTAAATGCACGACCATCGTGTTTTGGCGAAGGACACCCTACGGGCAAAAACGCGCACCTGCGCCGAGGCGCGTCGTACTACGCCCGAACTGCACGGCTCGAACCGATTGGCCGCGGC
>CAWIUZ010000183.1:0-34544 GCA_963838915.1 uncultured Acidobacteriota bacterium | reverse complement strand
TGGATTTGTGGTTTACTCCCAGACCTTGGCCTTTCATTGGGACGAAGGCTTTCACATTCTCACCGCCTACCTCATCCATCTCGGCAAGCGGCCTTATCTCGACTTCTTCTTTCCTCAGACGCCTTTGAACGCTTATTGGAATGCGGTGTGGCTCGAGATCTCCGGCTCCAGTTGGCGCGCCGTGCATGGCGTGGCGGCCCTTGCAACCGTCGCCTCCGTCGCGTTAATCGCACAATATTTGTATAAGCTCTTTCCCGACCGCCGCTGGCAGGCGGCTGCCGCCTTCGCCGCCCTGGCGCTCTTCGGACTGCACTCGCTGGTGTGGGAATACGGAACGATCTCGCAGGCTTATCCGCTTTGCATGTTCCTGGTGGTGGCGGCGTTTCGCGCGGCGGTCGAGGCAGCGGGCCGGCCGAAGTCAGGGATGAGTGCGCTGGCGGGGGCGCTCGCCGGCGCAGCAGCGTGTTCGACGTTGTTGACCGCCGCGGCTTCTCCCGTGCTGCTGGTCTGGATGTGGCTCTACAATCGTGCCGGAAACCGTTGGCTCAAGGCGGCCGCCTTCGTTGCCGGCGCGGTGCTTCCCTGCCTGCCGGTGTTGATTCTGTTCTCCCAGGGACCGCACAACGTAGTTTTCGACATCCTCAAATACCACTCCATCTACCGCCGCGTTGAGTGGGAAGGCGCAACCGCGCACGACCTCGGGATCGTCACCGACTGGATCAACGGATCGCAAAGTCTGCTGCTGGTGCTGCTGGCTGCGGCAGGCCTGATTTTCAGCCGGAAGATCGAATTCAACCGTCCCCGGCGGCCGGAGTTTCGTCTCTGCCTTTGGCTCGCGCTGGCCATCGGCGCGCAGAACCTCTTTGCACACCCGACCTTCCCGCAGTACTACGTTTTTCTGATACCGTTTCTTACCGTGCTGGGGACCATCGGATTCTACGCCGTGTCATTGCGTTTGATGGATCACGACCGCCCCCTGATCCCGGTGATCCTGGTGGTCGGCATCGCGGCCCTGTGCCTGGGCAACAGCGTTTACAATGATCGGGACACGGACACGTGGCGCCAACTCGAACGCGTGGCCGCGAAGGTGAGGCAAATAACTCCGCAAGGCGCCGCGTTGCTCGCGCCCGAGCAACTGTACGTTCTGGCGCAGTGGCCGGTGCCTTTCGGCATGGAACACGATGACGCGCACAAGCTCCAGCTCGGACCCGCCGAAAGTGCGAGGCTACACATCGTGCCCAAGGCCGAGGTGGACCGGGAGATTAAGGCCGGCGATTTCCCCACGGCGGTATTCTGCGACGACGACCGGACGAGCGAAGTGGCAGGGTGGAACGTCTACGTGCAGAAGGCCGAATATGGCGACTGCACGGTGTTCTGGCAGTTGACGAAGAAGACCGCTCAGAAATGAACTTGAGAGCTTAAAGCCACCGTTGTCGCCCCCGCGGAAGCGGGGGCCCATCGTGGCTCCAATGGATTCCCGCTTGCGCGGGAATGACACACATGGCGCGGGAGAACGTAAGGACGGTAGCCGCAGGTGAAACCTGCACAAAAAGCTGACTAATGCAGAAGCTCAATGATTACCGGCGGCCCACTCAGGTCCTCATGCTGGCATTCCTTTTGGCGGTCGCGCTCAGTCCTTGCGCCGCCAAGCCTCAGACTCAAACCTTGAAGGGTGAGGTGGTGGGAGACAACGATGCTCCCATACCCGGCGCATCCTGCACACTTACCGGGCCCGGACTGCCGCCGGAAGGGCGGCCGCGAACCACGGGAGACCGAGGCGGCTTCGAATTCACAGGGCTAACACCCGGCCGCTATGACCTTGCCTGCGCCGCGCTCGGGTACGAGCCGATACTCAAAAAGGACATCGAAATTACGGGAGCTGAATTGCCGGTCCTCCAGTTCGTCCTGCCGCGCGAGGAAGTGGTTCGACAACATGTGGAAGTGAAAGAGCAGGCGCCGTCCATCGCAACGGAGCCTACAACAGTGCCTCCCGCCACTCTCAGCTCCAACGAGATCCGGGCCTTACCGCTGGTGGAACAGAAATTCCTGGCGGCCTTGCCCCTGGTGCCCGGCGTGATTCGCACGCCCGACGGAAGAATCAACATTAAAGGCGCCACCGAACAACAAGGCATGCTGCTCATTGACTCCGCGGAAACCGTCGATCCGGTCACCGGCAGTTTCTCAATTCAAGTCCCTATCGATGCGGTGGAATCCGTGGAGGTTCAGAAGACCGCTTATCAAGCCGAGTATGGCCGCTTTACCGGCGGGCTGACCAGCGTCCAGACCAAGGCCCCGCAGGGTAAATGGAACTGGGAGCTGAACGACTTTCTCCCCAGCATGCGCTTCCGAAGCGGCCACATGGTGGGCGTCGAAGACGACTCCCCGCGCCTCAGCTTCACCGGCCCCATCTATAAAGACAAGCTGACTTTTTCGGAATACACTCGATACGATATCAACAAGCAACCCGTGCGCGGCCTGGCCTGGCCGCATAACGAGGAGAAGAAGCAAGGATTTGACTCGTTCACGGACGTCTACTACGCAATTTCACCTCAAAACCTCCTGACCGGCAATTTGAAGATTTTTCCGCTGCGCGACCAATTCCAGAATATCGACTCCTTCATACAGCAGACCGCTTCCTCTGACTACGCCCAGAGCGGCTTCTCCTTCGGCGCCACGGACAGGTACATGTTCACCAACGGCGGTGTGCTGACTACCCTATTCCAGTACACCGACTTTGACAGCTACGCGCACGGACAGGGTTCGCAGGATATGGTCCTGACCGTCGACAACTGGGAGGGCAACTGGTTCAACTCCTGGACGCGGGCAGGGCGGCAGCAGGAACTGCTGCAGAATTATGAATCCCCGAGGCTGAACTGGGCTGGCCGCCACACTTTCAAGGCCGGGGGGGATTTCGTTCATCGCTCCTACAACGACAACAGCAAGTCTCACCCCGTCGAACTCGTGCGACCCGATGGCTCGCCGGCCGAACTGATCACCTTTCAGGGGGCCGGTGTCCTGAATGCTGAAGATACAGAGTTGACGGTTTTCGCGCAGGATCACTGGGCCTTCAACGACCACGTTGCCATGGATTACGGTTTGCGCTATGCGGCTCAGACGCTTGGCTCGCGCACAGCCTTCGCTCCCCGCCTCGGCCTGGTATATTCTCCCGGGCACAGCGCCAAAACGATTATCCGTTCGGGCATCGGCCTTTTCTACGACCGCCTGCCGCTTCTGGCCGGCGATTTCACTCAGAACCTGACGCGGGTGGTGACCTATTACAATACTCAGGGCACGCCAACAGGTCCGCCCTTTGTTCTCCAGAACTTTTACCAGGAGAAGGTGGAGAACGGAATCGATGTGCCGTCGCACAACCGCCTCGGCAGCACTCCGTTCAACCTCACCTGGAACGTCGAATTGGACCAGGAGATTCGGCCTAACGTGATCGCGCGGGTGAATTATCTCAGCAGCCGGTCCTACGAGGAGTTCATCATCAATCCGCTTTACCAGGCCTCCCCCGCCCCCCTCATGCTGCTCAGCAACACCGGTTCGTCGCGCTATCACGAATTGGAAGCCACCTTGCGTTTCAAGGTCCGTGAAAATGCCGACATCAACATCTCGTACGTTAACAGTCTCGCTCGCGGAGACCTGAACACGCTCTCCTACATCTTCGTGCCTTTCGAGCAGCCGGTCATCCGGCCTAATTACTTTTCCACGTTGCCCAGCAACGTTCCCAACCGGCTAGTCACCTGGGGGCGGATCAAAGTCCCCTGGGAAATTACCGCCGGGCCCGTGCTTGATCTGCACTCCGGTTTCCCCTATTCCGCCGTCGATGAACTCCAAAACTACGTCGGCGGTCCCAACAGCCTTCGCTTCCCGACTTATTTCTCCCTCGACCTGCAGCTTGCCAAGGACTTTCGCATGCGCCTGATTCCCTGGGCCAAGAATCACAAGTTCAGGGGGTCAATGCGAATATTCAACATCACCGACTACGGCAACTACCGCGATGTCCACAATAACGTGGATTCCCTCTATTTCCGCCAGTTCGCCGGTTTTGTGCACCGGTTCTTTGACGTCTCCCTTGATGTCGTCTATTGAAACGCGGGATTCGAAGATGCTGATTCTCGATTTGGGATGCGGAAAGAAGAAACAAGATTCTGCCGCGATCGGATTCGATCGACAGCGCGGCTCCTCGGCTGACGTGCTCTGCGACCTGCGGCGCTTCCCTTGGCCCATCAAAGACAATTGCGCGGGCAAGATTTATCTCTCTCACTTTCTTGAACATCATCCCGACATTCTCGGGGCCATGGCGGAGGTGCATCGGATTGCGCAACCCGGCGCCGAAGTCATCATCGTAACCCCGCACTACAGCTCTCCGGATTCTTACACTGATCCCACTCATCTGTTCCACCTGGGGATGCACAGTTTCGACTACTTCGAACGGGACAGCTTTCAAGATTTCACTTATTCGGCGGGCGGGTTTCGAATCCTGGAGTGCCGCTTGACCTTCGGCGGGAACTTGCTGCTCGATAACCTGGGACGAATGTTCGCAGCTATCTCAGTGGATTTCTACGAAAAGCACTTGGCATGGATTTTCCCGGCGCGGAACATGATTTGCCGGCTGGAGGTCTTAAAGAGCACTTGAGGAGTTCAGGAGTCGAGGAGTCAAGAAGTGAAAATGCCAGGACGCCCTGCCCACAAAAGCGAAAATCCGCCCCGCTCCTCGACTCCTTGACTTTTGGACTCTTCGACTTCTCGACTGCCTTACTGCGTGATCTGGCTTTGGTCAGGCTGCTCGAGGGGTGGCGGAGGCGGTACGTCCTTACCGGCTGTCGTCCGGTTGACGATGAAGGTCAGTTCCGTTCCCTGCACAAGGATGAGCTGCTTTTCGTGCTTGAGCAGACTGTAGAGCAATGCCGTTCCGGCGCCGATGGCCGCGCCGTAGCCGATATCAGCCCCCATGCCGTGGCCGCCGCACATACCGTAGTACTCGCACTCTATTTCATGGCCCAAGCCCACCTCGGCGCCCGCCCCGGCGCCCATGGCCCCGGCGATGCCTGCGCCCACCAGGGCATCTTTCTTGCTCTTGCCGCATCCCTCAAGCGTACCTTCGTCGTCCTTCGTATGCGCGCACGGCGCGTTGTTCGAATCGTCCAAGGTGCTGGGAAGCAGGAACGCCTTGTCCTCATCGGGCGTCACCACCTTGTCGATGACCAGTCGCATCATAGCCTTGCCCTTGACACGTTCCGAGGGCTTTACGAAGGAAACGTGCCCGATGACCTGGCTGAACTTGGGCACGATCTCTTTCCCGTCCACTACAATTGGTTGAGAAACCTCTCCCGTGAAAGGGTCGCCAGACTTGTTGGTCTTGGAGGTAAGCGTGGTGGTGAGTTTCATGTGGAGCACGCTGCCGGCCGGGATTGTATCCCCCGGTTTCTTCGGGGGAGGAATTTTCGTATCTTCACCAAAAGCGCAAGTGAAGACAAACACCATAGCGGCAAGGACACCCCATACCCTTACTGTCCGGCCTCGCATAACCTCCTCCTTTTCCTTGACCTCTCGCTCCGATGGCATCGCCACTAGACAACTAAAGATCTTTCGGCATGCCAGGGGATAGTATACCACCCCGTTGGATGCAGATGCCGTCTAATTCGATTCTCAAAGGATTGAAGCGGTTGCCCGTGATGTCGACTGGCGGTCGAAGCGACGGCTAGGGCTTGCCGGCGAAAGTCCGCGTCATTATTGGGAGTGCCGGGAAGGGTGGGGCTTTAGCCCCGCCGTGGAATGGCTTATCATTGTGGGGCTTTAGCCCCTGAGGCAACGTGGCTTCAGGGCCTAAAGGCCCCAACTCATCGTGACGCCGGAGGCGGCGGGACTGAAGCCCCGCCCTTCCAACCTGCCACGTTACGAGAATGGATGCCGTCATTAAGTACTAGCTTCTAAAGGCGCCCTCCCGCGAGGCTGTAACTGAGGATCGCCAGCACGATAACGGTCACCACAACGTAAAGCCGGTCCCGCTGGATCGCGAAAGCCACAACTGAGAAGGCAACACGAGCCACGGGAGTGGCAATCAAGAGAAGAAGCCCGAGTTGGATTAAGCCCCTTCCCTTGAAGGCCAAGACATTTTTCCAGACTCCTGGCACGCTCCGTAAGTCTTCGGGTGTTCCCACAAACGCACGGTAATGAGGCATTTCGTGGCCATGACGCACAAGGTAAACACAGGCCCCGAAAAGAACCACGGCCGCCGACAGGGTCACCCCAACCCGGAGGAGGTTGCCAATCCACTCTTCAACCACCTGGTCAGTCCAGCCCTTTGTTTCGCCTGCCACCCTACAACCTCCCCGTCACTCCGTGGTAAATCATCTCGATTGCCATAACGGCAATGACCACGCCGAAAACCAGCCGCAGCCACTTCGTCTTGGCCTGAGCCAGAACGCGCGCCCCCACCAGCGAACCGGCCACCACCCCCAACATCACGGGCGCGGCAAGACCGGGTTCAATGTATCCACGGGAAAGATAAACGCCGGCGCTCGCGGCAGCCGTCACCCCAATCATGAAATTGCTGGTGGTGGTCGAAACCTTGAAGGGAAGCCCCATGGCCTGGTCCATGGCAATCACCTTGACTGCTCCCGACCCAATCCCCAACAGGCCTGAAAGTACCCCCGCCCCAGCCATCAAGCCGAATCCGGCCGGTACGGCTTTAGGGCAATAACTGACGGGGCCATCGGGTGTGGGGTAGGCGCCGTTCATTTCGAGGCGGGTGGCGAGAGGGTTTGGCCGGCAGCCGCCCTGGCGCGCGCCTCGCGGGCGGCTGGAAGCATAGGCGGAGTACATCAGCGCGAGACCAAAAATGATGGAGATGGCGTTGGTCGATATTCTGGTCGCCAGCAGAGCTCCCCCGAGCGCTCCGAATGTGGTGGCAATCTCGAGAAACATCCCAATTCGGATATTGGAGTAGCCCTCGCGAACGTAAGCGGCGGCCGCGCCGGAGGAGGTAGCAATCACGGAAACGAGTGAGGCGCCGATGGCGTATCGGATGTCAACTCCGAGCGCCAGCGTGAGCACCGGGGTGATGATGATCCCTCCGCCCAAGCCCGTCAGCGAACCAACAAAGCCTGCCAGAAGCGACGACAGACAAACCAGCAGGCTGAATTCAATGATGTTCACCGTACGTCCCCGTCAGACTGCGCCAGCGAATGGCGATCAGGTCAGCGACCATCTCCGCGGAGTCGCGCAGGAATCGCACCTTGGTGGCCGGATTGTCGTTCCACCGTACCGGCACCTCCACCACCCGCCCTCCTCCTCGTTCAATAAGGAACAAAAGCTCGGGATCGAAACCGAAACCCTCGATGCGCATCTCTTCAAACGCCCTGAGGGTGGAGCTCCGCTTGAATAGTTTAAAACCGCATTGGGTGTCGTGCAATTTGAGGCCCGTGGAGATCCTCACCAGCAAGTTGAAGAAGCGCCCACCCATTTCACGGAGCCAGGGTTGATGCACCCCGATCAATTCGCGTTCGAGAGCACGCGAACCGATGGCGGCATCGGCGCCGTGGTCTTGAAGAGCAGAGAGCAGTTTATCCGCTTCCTCGATGGGCGTGGAAAGGTCAGCGTCAGTAAAAAGCACAAACTTGCCCGTCGCTTCTTGTACTCCGTGGCGCACTGTGTAGCCTTTGCCATGGTTGCGATCGTTTCGCACCAGCCGAATGCCCGGAAACTCCAAGACGGTCGCAACCGTGTCGTCCGTTGACCCGTCGTCCACTACGATCACCTCGACCGCATAAGGCTTCACCTCTTTGATGTGACACAACCTCGCCAGAGTGTCACGGATCCGCCGCGCTTCGTTGTACGCAGGAACTACAATGCTCAGGAATGGCTCGGCCATCAAAGTCGAGGAGTCCGGAAGTCGAGAGTCGAGAGTCAAGAGTTAAGAGAACAACACGAGACTATATTATGGGCGAGTTCAGAAATGCAAACGGGTTAGATCGCGCCATGAGTGAGCACGCCATCAAATCGACTGCCCTCTCCCCGGGGAGAGGGTGGCCCGCGACGGCGTTTTCACCAGCCGTTGTGTGCCGGGTGAGGGTCGGTTGTCGATGAAAGGGAGAAGCTATAGGAACGCAGCACCAGTCACTACACGGTCACACGTATGTTGTCGTGCAAGAACTCAGGTGCAAAGTCAGCGCCGCTCGCCCAAGTGAGCGTGTGAAACTCGGGATGAATGTGGAATTGGCTGAATACACCAGGATCACGCAACGGTTCGAAAACAGGGCCGCGGAGAGCGGTTGATAAATCGATTTCACCACTCGTGCCGTCGCGAAAGCGCAGCCAGACCGTGTGACCGGCTACGTAGCGTGCCTCAACAATGTGATAGTCCATGAAAATCACTCCAGCGGCTCAATGTGCTTGAGGGGCCGCCCTCGTCTTGCCAGTTCCCAGTTACTGATCAATTCTAGCTTGTGAAGGTCTGCCCATTCAAGCACCAGGCGCAAGGCTCTTGGGGGAAACTCCCCACGTACGGTGCCCGTCTCTATCTCGACCGAGATTTCGTGCTCACCGTACACGGCGTGAAAATGAGGGACACCGTGCTCGCTGTAAAACACGCCGATCACAATCCCGAGGAATCGCGAAATTTCAGGCATTGAAGTTGATTCAAAGGCTCAGGTTAACTCCGAAAAGCAAAACCTGCAACCTGGGTCGGCACCTGGGTCGGCCGGCGGGTGGCGCATACGTGCCGACGCTCTTTGTCGGCATGTATGCGACCTTGGGATGGGCAGGGCGCAGACATGCCAGAAGGCGGCACGTCTGCGCCACCCTCAGATTTACGGGGTGAAAAGGGTCTCAGTAATCCGCAGGCAGGCGCTCGAGTTGAGCCATGGTGAGGATGGGGCCTTCTTTGCAGACGTAGAAGGAGCCGACGTTGCAGCGACCGCACTTACCTACGCCGCATTTCATACGGTTTTCGAGGCTGGTATAGACGACGCTAGGTTTAATACCCATGCGGTAGAGAACGGGGAGCGTATTTTTGATCATGATGGGCGGGCCGATGACCAGAGCGACGCAGTTTTCCGCAGGGACGCCGGCGCGCTCGAAGACGGTGGGCACGAAGCCGATTTCGCCGGTCCAGTCGGGCGTCTGGCCGCCGGGGTCGACGCAGCGCACCACGCGCACGTTGGGATGCTTGGCCCATTCCTCGAGCTCATCCACATAAACAAGATCCGCGACGGTGCGCGCGCCATAAACGACGGTGATGTTGCCGTAATCCGCACGGTTCTCGAGCGCGTACCACACGGCGCAGCGCACAGGGGGCATGGCGATGCCGCCCCCGAGGAAGATCAGGTTCTTGCCCTTCCACCCGTCTTCCATCGGATAGAAATTCCCATATGGCCCGCGAAAGCCGATCACATCCCCTTCCTCGATGCTCCACAAGGCTTCCGTGACGCAGCCCACCTTGCGGAAGCAGAACTCGATGTAGTCCTTCCAATTCGAACTCGAGCAGATGTTGAAGGTGGATTCGCCGTAGCCGAACGCGGAGAAAATGCCGAACTGGCCGACGTGAAACGAGAACTCCTTGGCCTTGACTTCGTCGAGGAAGCGGACCTTGACGGATTTCACGTCCGGCGTCTGCCGGCGCGTCTCGATGACCTTCATGAGGTCGGGCTGGTAGATGTTATGCATGGTCGATTTTGGAGTGCGGCGGCTTGCCGCCGCTCTCTCGAGCGCGAGCTTGCTCGCGCCCCAGCATGCGAAATCGGCAATTCTCGGCCGGCCAGCAAGCTGGCCTGATGGAGAGCGGCAGCAAGCTGCCGCACTCCAAAGCGCCTTTGGCGCTACAAAGCACTCAGTACACTCAGCACGCCCAACCCCTCCGGGCAATTCCGCGTGCAGTTTCCGCAGCCGGTGCAGAGAATCTCCCCGAACTTCTCCGGATAGATGCGGAACTTGTGGTCAATGCGCTGGCGCTGCCGCGCGGGCTGGTTGGGGCGCGGGTTATGGCCGGAAGCATGAAGCGTAAACATGCTGAACTGGCACGAATCCCAGTTACGGGCGCGCACCCCGCGCTCGATATTGCCCTCGTCCACGATATCGAAACAGTGGCAGGTGGGACAGGTGTACGCGCAAGCGCCACACCCCAGGCAGGCTAGCGTCTGCGCCGGCCAAAACGGGCTGTCGAAATTCTCTTTTACGAAGGTCCGCACCTTCTCCGCGTCGAAGCGCTCATCAGGCGCTGACGGCAAGCTCGCCCCGCGCTCCGAGGTTTCGAGCTTGCCGTCGAACAGTGCCTTGCCCTTCTCTGTCAGGCAGCGGACTTCGTATTCGCCGTCACCGAGCCTGAGGAGCAGGGCGTCCGAGCCGCGCTCGGCGTCGGGCCCGAGACCCACCGAGGTGCAGAAGCAGGCATCATCGTGCTCCGTGCAGGCCAGTGTTATGACAGCGGTTAATTGACGGCGAGTGTTATACAGCTCATCTTTATAGTCCCAATTAAATACCTTGTCCAGAATCGGCAGCGCTGCCGCGTCGCAGGGCCGCCCCGCAATCAGCACCTGCTCCGTGCGAAGCGGCTCGACTTCCTTGAGCTCAATCCCCTTCCCCGTAATCCGGTATGCGTAAAGCTCTTCGTGCTTGGGGAAGAGGAATTCCTTCATCGAGTTGGCGGGGTGAATAAATCCTTCCAGCGCCAACTGGTCCGAAGAGTCTAGAGGCGCGTAGAAGATCCGGCCCCCGTTACGTCCGTGTAGGGGCGGTTCGCGAACCGCCCCTACGCCGGGCTCGACGAGGCGCGGGCCGACCACACGCTTGCCCTGCGCGATCCAGCCTCGAACCAACTCTCGCAGCGCCGATTGGGAAATAGTTGCGCTCACCGGATGAAGTTCTCCTTGTCCTGAAGCGAGTAAGCGCCGATCAAGGGTTCGGCCTTGGGATCGATGCCGGCGCGGTAAGCAAAGTGCTCCTCGGCCGCTTTCGCCAGCGTAAGGTTGAGGAGGCGCAAGTCAATTCCGGCCGGACACGCTCGCGTGCATTCGTCACATCCGATGCAACGCCCGGCAAGGTGAAATGCGCGCAAAATGTGCCAGGCGAAATTGCCCTTGTCGGTGGCCGAGGTGTCAATTACCGTGGGCCGGTTTTTGTCCACCAGGCAGCGCTCGCAATAGCACATCGGGCACACTTGCCGGCAAGCGTAGCACTTCACACAGCGCTCAAATTCCGTTGCCCAGTAAGACATGCGCTGGGCGGCAGGCAGCGCCATCAAGGATTCCAGGGCCTTCCAACGTTCGGATGTTTCCGGGGCGTGCTTGTCCGTTTCGCCAATCACTTCGTCCGCGAAACGCGGCACATGCACATCGCAGGTCTCGCACTTTGGCTCGCCCATGCCCTGGCAAGCCATACCGATGACGTGCATATCCTTGCGGTCAAGCTGGGATTCCTTCTCGAGCACCACCAGTGCGCGCTCGTCGCACCCCTTCACCACAACCGCCGGCCGGCCCAGCGCTTTAATCTCCTTGCGCTTCAGATAAACCGTGAGGTTTGCCAAACACTGGTTATTCCAAACCAGTTTCTCAACATCCCCGGGCTTGGTGATGAACACCGGGCCGCGTTTGCCGTAGCCAATCACCACCTTGACCTTGTCCTCCGCCAGCAGGCGGCGGCAGGTCTCGCGCAACGCCCCCTCCCCTTCCCCTCCCCATGCGGAGAGGGGAGTCGCGCCTGATTGCCCCGCGCTGGGGCCGGAGAACTTGTCCGGTGCATTTAACTCCCCTCCACGAAAAGGGAGGGACTGGGGTGGGGCTTCGGAAATTTGATAAAGGCTTGTATAGGGCCCCATCTGGCGAGTCTTTTCGGTGATCTCCTTAACAACCTCCTGCCACTTGTGGCCTTCCGCAGCGGAGATCCAGGTGAAGTGAATTCTCTCCATATCAAAACCGAGCGCCTGGAGAAGTTCGCGGAAGAGGATCCAGCGGCGGCGGGCGTGGTAGTTCCCCGAAGTGTAGTGGCAATCGCCGGGATGACAACCTGAGACCAGCACCGAATCCGCGCCAATCTCAAACGCTTTGACGATGAGGTTAAAATCAATCCGGCCGGTGCACGGCAGCCGCACGATGCGCACATTGGGCGGGTACTCGAGGCGCGTGGTTCCCGCGAGATCGGCTCCCAGGTATGTGCACCAGTTGCAAACGAAGGCGACGATTTTCGGCTCGAACAGCACGGGTGGGACGCCCGTGCCACTCCTCGTGGCATGGGCATCTTGCCCATGCTCCTGCACGGGCGGGACGCCCGTGCCACTTGAGTTCTCAGCTCTCTCGCTCATACCAGGCTTTCGACCATGGAATAGATTTGCTGCTCGGTAAAGCCCTCGAGGTCAGCGCTCTTCGAGGGGCAAACGGCCACGCACGTTCCGCAACCCATGCACAGCCCCGGATTCACACGCGCGGTGCGCTTGATGAAAACGCCGCGCGGCGTGCGGACTTCCGCCTGCTCGATGGCGTGGTACGGACAGGCGTGCAGGCAAGTGAAGCAGGCCGCGCAGGTGTCCTCATTCACTTTCGCAATTTCCGGCTCGCGCGTCAGTTCGCTCGCGGAAAACGTGATCAACACCTTGCTGGCCGCCGCGGAGGCCTGCGCAACCGATTCGGGAATATCCTTGGGAGCCTGGCAGGCGCCGCAAATGTAAACGCCCGCCGAGGCAGTTTCGACGGGACGAAGCTTGGGGTGCGATTCGAGCAGGAAGCCGTATTCGTCATAGCCGACATTGAACTTCTGGGCCAGTTGCTCGACGCCGTCGGCGGGGCGCATGGCGCTCGCCAGCACCACCATGTCCGCCTCGATGGTTACCGGCTCGCCCGCCAGCGTATCCGTGCCGCGCACAATCAGCTTGCCGTTTTCTTCCGTGATCTTCGAGACGCGCCCCCGGTAATACTGCGCGCCGTCCTGCTCGATGGCCCGGCGCACAAATTCTTCGTAACCCTTGCCGCCCGCGCGGATGTCCATGTAAAAGACGTGGGCTTGCCCGTCGTGCACCTTGTGCTTGTAGAGCATGGCGTGCTTGGCGGTGTACATGCAGCAGATCTTCGAGCAGTAAGGCAGGCCCTTGGCGTTGTCGCGGGAGCCCACGCAGCAGAGGAAGACTACGGATTTGGGCTGCGCGCCGTCGGAGGGCCGCTTCAGTTCGCCCACGGTGGGGCCGGAGGCGGAGAGCAGCCGCTCGAACTGCAAGGAATCGATTACGTTCTTATACTTGCCGTAGCCGTACTCGCCATAGCCCTGAAGCGTCGGCCGGTCCTGGACTTTGCCAATGTTATACAGTTTGTAACCTGTGGCGATCACTACGGCCCCAACCTTCTCCTCCACCAGCTTGTCCTGGTCCTTGAAGTTGATCGCCTCCGCCTTGCACTTCTTCAGACACAACCCGCAGCCGTTGCGGAGGATCTTGGCGCAGACTTTCGCGTCGATCACGGGGCGCGCGGGCACGGCCTGCGGGAAAGGAACGTAAATGGCAGGGCGCATTCCCATCGCGTAATCGAATTCGCTGGGGTTTCGCTTCAGTGGGCAAACGTTCCAGCACTCGCCGCAGCCGGTGCACTTCTTGATGTCAACGTAGCGCGCCTTCTGGCGAATGGTGACGTTGAAGTTGCCCACGTAACCGCTCACGGCTTCAACTTCGGAGTAGCTGTAGAGCTTGATCTTGGGGTGCTGCCCCACTTCCACCATGCGCGGCGTCAGGATGCACTGCGAGCAGTCGAGGGTGGGGAAAGTCTCGGAAAGGCCCGCCATCTTGCCGCCGATCGAAGGTTCCCGTTCGACCATCACCACTTCGTAGCCGGAGTTGGCAATGTCCAGCGCCGCCTGAATTCCCGCCACGCCGCCGCCGATCACCAGCGCCCGTCGCGTCACCGGCACGCGGATCGGCTCGAGTTCGTGGTCGCGGCGCGCCTTTTCCACCGACAGTCGGATCAATTGCACTGCTTTGGCCGTGGCCTGGGCGCGGTTGGGATGAACCCACGAACAGTGTTCGCGGATGTTGGCCATTTCCACGCGGTACGGGTTCAACCCGGCAAGCGAAGCGGCACTGCGGAAAGTGCGCAGGTGCATGTGCGGAGAGCAGGAAGCTATGACGACGGCGTCCAGGCGCTCGGAGACAATCTTGTCACGCACGATCGCCTGGCCGGGGTCCGAGCACATGTACTTGTAGTCCACCGCGCAACGCACACCGGGGAATTCCGCCACCTGTCTCGTGGCTTCAGCCACGTCCACCGTGCGGGCGATGTTCTCGCCACACCAGCAAATGAAGACCCCGATTCGGGACATGCTCTCCTACGCTTTCGTCGTTGCAACTACCGTAGACGCGGCCGTTGTGGCCGCCCCACTGAATCTCGCGATACAGAGTGACGGCCCCCCCCTCACTCGCCCTCGTACCTCGGGCACCCTCTCCCCCCCAGGGGGCGAGGGTTAACAACGCGAATCCCAGCCTTCGCCCCCTTGGGGGGAGAGGGTGGCGAGCCTGGCGAGCCGGGTGAGGGGGCCCTACATGTGTCATCGCGTTTCCGCAAGGCTCAGTGTGGCAACCACAAGGGTCGCCCTACAACTACTTTGCGCCGGCCTTCACGCCGGTATCTTTCGGCGTAGCGCCGGCCTTCAGGCCTGCAGCCGAGGTGCTGACCCCTCGCTCCGCTCGGGGCAGGCTCTGAAGGTCAGCGCTACGAACAACGCCGGGAACAAAATGCCGGTTCACACCCAATGCCTCAGGTTCGAATCCCAATGCCAACCCCACTACATCGGACAGGTAGTAGATCGGCATCGCATGTTTCACACCGTAGTGCTGCTCGATGTTCGGCTGCTTCATGTCCAGGTTCACGTGGCACATGGGGCAAGCCACCACCAGGCAGTTGGCTCCGTGCTGCTTCGCATTGGTCAAGATCTTGTGCGAGAGGTCGAGCACGGTCTGCTCGTTGGCCATGGTCATCCCGGCTCCGCAGCACTCGGTGCGGTAGTTCCAATCCACCGTCTTGCCGCCCACGGCCTCGAGAATCTTCTCCATCGAGCGGGGCTGCTCGAAGTCGTCGAACTCGACAACCTCGGGGGGCCGCGTCAGCAGGCAGCCGTAATAGCAGGCCGCATTCATCGCACTGAGCGGAACCTTCACCGCCGCCTTGAGCTTGTCCACGCCAATCGACTCGAAAAGCTGAATCAGATTCAGCACTTTCGTTTCGCCGCGCACTTCGAGTTCCACGATCTCCGACACGCTGCGGCGAAGGGCCTCGCTTTCCGCGAGCTCTTTGCGCGCTTTCAGCAGTTGCATCGAGCACATGGGGCAGGGCGCCAGCATCTCGCGGAACCCTTTATTCTCCGCCAGGGCCAGATTGCGCGCGGGCAGCGCCACAGCAAGCTTCTGGTTCAGCGAGTGCGCCGCGGTGGCCCCGCAGCAAATCCAGTCGTCGATTTCCTTCAGTTGGACGTCCAGGGTCCCCAGGCAAGCCCGAAGCGATTGCTCGTAGTCGTTCGAGGAACCATGCAAGGCGCAGCCGGGATAGTAGGCCAGATTCATAAGTGTGAGCCGTCCATGCAACGCGCAAAAATACGGGCCACTACAGCCCGGTCACGGGCCTTCTCGCCCACCAAGTGGAACTTCTTGCGCTTCATCAACTCGGGAGCCAGGGTCGCGTCCTTGAGAAGGAACGAGACGCTTCGCCCGCTCACGAAGGTGGTAAGTTTGAACTCACCGATCAGTTCCAACTCGTTCAGTCGGCCGTTACGCCGGATGTTGGCGAGGAATGCCTTCTGGAAAAGCACCGTGCGCTGCTGCTCGGGCGTGGTCACGCCGCGCTCGAAGGAGAGTTGCCGCAACGCGTCCATTATTCCCGCGCAGTCTACGGACTTCGGGCAGCGTGTAGAACAGGTCTGGCAGGAGACGCACTGCCACATGCCCTGCGCGCCAAGCGCTTTCCCTGTTTGGCCAAGTTGCAGCAGACGGATCAGCCGTGTGGGCCCACTGTCCATCCCGGCCGCCATCGGGCAACCCGCTGTGCACTTCCCACATTGATAGCAGTCGCGGATGCGGGTGTGGGCTAATGACTCGACCTGGGGAATAACATCCGATCGTGCAGAAACTGCGGTCGTGACACTCAACGCTGGCTGCTCCCTTCGCAAAGAGACCTAACAACAGGGCTAGATGAGACCTTAGCGGGCGCGAGAGAGCTGGCGGCGACATATTGTCGTTGGCACTGTTTGTCGCTGTCGCTTTTGACCCTGCCCCGCGCATTGTCCCCAGCCTGTTGAAAAACGCAAGGCTCGGACTGGGACAATAATGTCGCTGGTTGCGAGCTTATTGTTTCCTTTTTCATCATCTCTGCCCGGCGTCAGGTCTTTTTAACGCCTGAAACTTAGGCCCAAGCACGTCACAGGCCACTATGAAGTGGTCCGTGGCCGGTCGTCCGTAGCGTGGGGTCCGCTGCCGCCGCTGGTAGGGGCGGTTCGCGAACCGCCCCTACTTTCCACGAGCGGACCCGTTTGCGCGGGGGTCAGCTCACATCAGGCCTAAATGTAACGGCTCACGCTGTAACCGCTCTCTCACCTGAGGCGTCTACGGACTTGATTGCACCAAACTTAATTACAGGAGATGCTTCTATGAAGAGAATTGCCTTAGCCTTCTCATTAGCATGCGGTTTGTTGCTGGTCAGCGCCATCGCGGCGGCCGCGGACGAAGCCGCGAAAGTTGCCGGAACTTGGGAAGTATCGTCCCAGGGTCGCAACGGGCCCATGACCCAAACCCTGACCATCACCCAAGACGGCGGCAAGATCACCGGCACCCTCACAAGTCCACGTGGCGACGCTAACTTCGAGGGCACGGTCACCGGCAACAAAGTGGCCTTCACCATTAAACGTGAAACGGACAACGGAACTTTCGTCATCGAATACTCCGCCACCGTCGACGGCGATGCCATGAAGGGAACCGCTCACAGCGAACGTTTCGACCGGGAATGGACCGCGAAGCGCACGAAGTAGTCCGCTGCCTTAGCATTCATAGCGAAACACTGCCACTCCCTGAGGGCCGGGGTCCCGACACAGAAGTGTCTGCGTCATACGAGGCGCTGCGTCGCCCGACATTCCCTGCTATACTTTGCGAATTCGATTGAGGAGGCGGAGACGTGAAGAAGACACTCACTTTACTGGCATTAATCATCATTAGTCTGGGATTAAGTGTATGCGGTTGGGCGCAGATTGGGATGTTCACCAAGGAGCAGCGAATCGAACTGACTCGGGAATGGAAAGGGGAGCGGTTCGAAGACGGGCGGCCGAAGGTCTCTGATGAATTGCTGAAGCGCATGGCGACCGTGGATGCGGAAGAAGCCTGGGGTGTGCTTCAGTCGCATGGGTTCATTAACCAGTTTGAGGGCCACTGGCACATCATCAACCCGGGCCCGCGCCTGGCGGCTCGAGTGGTCACCGCTGTGTTCATGCCGGCGAGGCCGGACGTGAACGCCGTGATCGCCGAGCACGGCAAAGCCGAGCATCGAGTGGGCGCGCAGAATTCCTGGATCATCGACATCCTTCAACCCGGCGACATACTGGTGGCGGACTTGTTCGGAAAGGTGAAGGACGGCACGCTCATAGGTGACAATCTCGGAACGTCCATTTACACCAAGAGCCACACAGGCCTGATTGTGGACGGGGCGGTTCGCGACGAGACGGGAATCAGCGAAATCGAGGGCTTCCGCGTGTACACACGGGACGTGGATCCTTCTGCTCTCCGCAATGTCACGCTGATGGGCATCAATGTTCCCATCCGCATCGGCCATGCCACGGTGATGCCCGGCGATGTGGCCGTGACCGATGTTGAGGGAGTCACCTTCGTCCCACCGCAACTGTGCGAGGAAGTGGCCGACCACGCCGAACAGATTCACATGGTCGACGAGTGGGGCCACTTGATGCTGCGGCAACAGAAGTACACGCCCGGCGAAATCGACGGAAAGTGGACGCACCAGATGGTCGAAGAGTTCAATCAGTACTGCGCTTCGAAGGGGTCGAAAGTGCGGAAGAAAGACGAGTAGGCAGTGGGCAGGTCGGCAGATAGGCAGTGGGCAGGTGGGCAGATAGGCAGGTCGGCAACCGCCCGCACGTTCCGGCTTCTGGTTCTGCGAAAACCCACGGGACCTGTCATCCTGAGCGCAGACTTCATGATCCTTCGGCTCACCACTGTGCATGAAAATGGCTCTTTGGAGGTAACTCCTGTATTTTCAACAAAAGCTTCCGCCATTTTCATAGCAGCGAAGGATCTCCGTAGTTCTTCACAAGCAGTTAAGTCAAGAAAAAACTGCGGCGATCCTTCGCTGCGCTCAGGATGACAGTCGATTGGTTCTTACTAGAATAGGAGAAACCAGATGTCCAGCCACAACGATACGACGCTCGGCCGGCGAGAAGTCTTGAAAACCTCGGCCGCGGTACTGGGGGGAGCTCTTGTGGGAGGCGATGCCGTAGCCGAGGCGGAGGTGAAGAACGTAAACACCAACTCGAGCCCCTCGACTCTGAAGATCACCGATCTCCGCGTGGCGACGGTGGTGAAACCCGGGCCGAGTCCTTGCACGATCGTGCGCATCGACACGAACCAAGGCGTCTTCGGGCTGGGCGAGGTTCGGGACGGCGCCAGCGCAACTTATGCGCTGATGCTCAAGAGCCGCATTTTGGGCGAGAATCCGCTGCGCATCGACTTCCTCTTCCGCAAGATCAAGCAATTTGGCGGGCCTGCCCGGCAAGCCGGCGGCGTGGTCTCTATCGAAATGGCGCTCTGGGACATCGCGGGAAAAGTGTACGGGGTGCCGGTCTACCAGATGCTGGGCGGCAAATTCCGCGACGGGATTCGCATCTATGCCGACACGACGGAGTCGAAGGATCCCAAGGTTTACGCCCGAAATATGAAGATCCGGAAAGAAGAGATGGGCCTGACGTGGCTGAAGATGGATTTGGGAATCGACATGGTGCAAGACACCCCAGGCACGGTGACGCGACCCGCGGATTTGAGCAGTTGGGATGAGAGATTTCTCCCGCACCCGTTCGTGGCGACGGAGGTGACGGACAAGGGGATCGATCTGCTCAGCGAGTACGTGGCGGCAATTCGCGAAGCGGTAGGCATGGAAGTACCGCTTTCCATGGATCACCTCGGCCACATCGGGGTGAAATCCTGCATCCGGCTGGGGAAGGCTTATGAGAAATACAATCTCTCCTGGATGGAGGACCTCATTCCCTGGCAGTACACGGACCTGTGGCAACGCATCACGGAGGAAAGCCCCACGCCGACCCTCACCGGCGAAGACATCTACTTGAAAGAAGACTTCATTAAGCTGTGCGAGCGTCACGCGGTGAGCAAGATTCATCCTGATCTTGCCACCTCGGGTGGAATTCTCGAGACGCACAAAATCGGCGACGCGGCCATGGAATACGGGGTTCCCATGGCAATGCATTACGCCGGCCTGCCCATCGGCTGCATGGCCAGCGTTCACTGCGCTGCGGCTACGGAGAATTTTCTGGCGCTCGAAAATCACTCCTTGGATGTGCCCTGGTGGCAGGACCTGGTGGAAGGTATCGATAAACCCATCATCAATAAAGGCTATATTACCGTTCCTGAAACGCCCGGGCTAGGCGTGACGCTCAATGAAGATTTGGTGAGACGGCATCTCATGCCCGGCACTGGCTATTTCGAACCTACCACGGAGTGGGATAAGGAACGTTCCTGGGACCGGATCTGGAGCTGACGGCTCGCGCGGGGCGGCGCACTCGGTTCCGGCGTGAACTGTCATTCTGAGCGAAGCGAAGAATCTCTGCGGTCGTCGAACATGTCAGCCCGCGGAGCGGGCGTAAGCGAGTAGCCCACGGCGTAAGCCGTGGGTTCCTGAGGCCCTCCCTCACCCCCGTCCCCTCTCCCGCTCGGGCGGGTGAGGGGTGCCGGAGGCGGGGTGAGGGCCGTCCAACCCAGGGCTTACGCCCTGGGCTACTTTATGGCGCCCCTGACGGGGCTACTGACGCGTGGCCGAATCGTCTCGACTTAAAACGCAAATTATTGAGACACGCCAGCAGCAAACTGCAGCGATTCTTCGCTCCGCTGAGAATGACAATCTATGAATCAGGTGGGCTGAGCTACGGCGGCGCTTGGCTTCGGAGCTTTTTCACCGCCTCAAGCGCCTGCTGATTGTCGGGTTCGCTTTTCAACCCGGTTTGCAATTCCTCGAGCGCCTCGCGATTCCTCTTGGTATCCGAATAAAGCAGTCCCAACAAAATATGAGCGCGGCCGGAAGAGGGGTCGAACGCCTTGGCTTGCTCGAAGGCACGCTCGGCTTCCGCGTACTTGCCCTCACGCCAGGACACCAGCCCGATCCCCCAATAACCGCGAGGCGTCCTGGCCACGCGAAGGGATTCCTGGTATTCCTTTTCCGCCTCCAGGAGTCTCCCCTGGTCGAAGAAGAAGTCGGCCAGCCCGACGTGGGCGCGCGCGCTCAAAGGTGAAAGCGTCACCGCCGTTCGGAATTCCTTCTCTGCATAAGCGGTCTGTCCGATCTGCTGGTATAGTTCGCCCAGGTACAAGTGGGGCTGAGGCTCTTTGGAGTCCTTTAAAAGCGAGCGAATCAGGTAACCCTGCGCTTCGTTGTAGCGCTTGCGTTTCATATTGAGCATGGCGAGATTATTCAGGATCATGGGATAATCGGGCGCAATCTTGTCCGCCGCGACTAACTCCCGCTCTGCATTGTCCAAGTCATCCCGGTCGAGGTAGATCCCAGCGAGATTCAGGTGCATGATGTAAGCGTCAGGTTGCGCAGCGATGGTGGCCTTGTAGAACCTCTCGTCGTCGTGCCAATCGCGATTGCGCCGCACAATTCGGAACACGCACAGGAACGCAATGAGGACTGCAACGGCGATCGCGAGGGACCGCCAGAGCCGAGAACGCCAGGAGCGCTGGTCCGCCGCAGGGGCGCTTGCCGTCGCTCTCCACAACCTCGCTCCCGCCCAACCCACAGCCCACGAGACTCCCACAGAAGGCAAATAAAGGTAGCGCTCCGTGAAGATGTTGGCGGCCATCCAGGGCGAGTACAAAACCGGGGCCAGGTTGAGGAAGAAAAAGATCAACCCGAAGCTCACCAGGCGCGCGCGCTTCCAGGAGAGAACCACCAACAATGTCAACGCCGCGAGCGCCAGAGCACCTGCGATGACGCGCGGGTCGGAAGGACTCGTGCTCATGTGGAAGGGATAGAAAGCGCTAAGCGTGGCGGGCCAGACGAGCTTCCACAGGTATTGGCCGGCCAGTTGCAGGCCGGAGAAGAAAACCACGTCCGGCCCCATGGTGGGAAACTGAGACCTGGCGGCCATGCCGCCCACAAAGTGAATTCGGAAGGCCAAATACGCGAGCGTCAGGACCCAAAGGGGGCCGTAGCGCGCGAACTTGATCGGGGTGCTGGTGGCCTGGCGATCTTCACGGCAAGTATGTTCGTAAAGCATGGCCAGCGCCGGCAGGGTGACTGCGGGTTCCTTGGCGAGCAATGCCAGAGCAAAACTCGCGGCCATGGACAAATGGCCGAGAATCAGTTTTCGGCCGCGCCACTTCGAAAGCCCCAAGAAACACCAAAACGTCAACAGATAGAAGAAGGCCAACTCGAGATCCGTCACGGCGGCGACCCAGGCCACTGATTCGGAGTGGATCGGATGAATCGCGAACAAGCCGGCGGCGATATACGCAGGCAGCCGATCGTCGAACATGCGCCAGGTCACAAAAAACATAACCAGGACCACTAACGCGTTCAGAACGATGTTCACCAGGTGAAATGGCCAGGGAGCAGGACCGAAAAACTGGTAGCAGAACAAATAGCCGAGTGACATCAAGGGGCGATAGTAATTGCGAGGATAATCTCCGCCAAGGAACGACCACACGGGAGTAGTAAAGATATCCTTCAAGTGATGGAAGCTTTGCAGGTAGGGATTCTGCAGGATCTGCGCGTTGTCGTCGTAGACGAACAAGTTATGGAAAGTGTTGAGATAAGGAATAACCGCCAGAGCCACCAATAAGGCTAGCAGCAGCGCGTCGATTCGGCGTATTGAATCTCGAGATCCAGGTAGGTTCACATCAGCAGAACAGGTATTTTCGCCAGCGCTCGTCGGAACGGCCCATCATGCGCATGATCTGACGGCTGGTGTGCAGCGTAAACGGGCGCGGCGGTCTCAGAAGCTTCAGCCCAGCCTCTTCGGGAAGCCGATCACCTTTCAGATTGTTGCATTTGTGGCAGCAGGCGACAAGGTTATCCCAATCCGTGCGGCCCCCGCGCGAGCGCGGAATTACGTGATCCAGGGTAAGTTCATGTGCAGGCAAGGTGCTGCCGCAGAACTGGCAAGTGTAACGATCGCGCAACAGCAGGTTCTTTCTCGACAGGGCGCGCGTCTGATAGGGAATGCGCCGGAATTCCAGCAGCCGGATGACGGAAGGGATCCGAATCGCCACGCGAGCGGCATGAATGAAGGCGCCGTCGTCTTCTTCCGCGGTCGCCACACCTTTCAGGATAAGGACCAGCGCGCGGCGCACGGCAGTGACGTTAATGGGCTCGTAGGTAGCGTTCAAGACGAGCACCGGTTCTTGCAGCGCCCGTTGGTGGTTATCCTCCGACATAAGCACCATCCTACTAAAAAGCAGTGCTGAGTGGCTAGAGCCTGGACGAGCCGCGTAGGGGCGGTTCGCGAACCGCCCCTACACTAACTGCTTGCCACTGCATCTGGAAACTGGGGCGTGGCCCGCGCCAAAGACAACGCCAGGACACGCGTGGCGCCGGCCCGTTTGAGGGCAGCGGCGCAAGCCGAAAGAGTCGCCCCTGTGGTCATGACATCGTCAACCAGCAGTACCGTGCGGTCGCGCACCCGTTCGGGCTTGGACACGGCAAACACACCTCGAACATTCTCACGGCGCGCGCTCGCACTTAGGCCAACCTGAGGAAGCGTGGGGCGGAGGCGGAACAGCAGGTCCGCCGCCAGTTGCAGTCCCCGTTCCTTTCGCCGGATCTTTCGGACCAGACCTCGCGCCAGCAGTGCAGCCTGGTTAAACCCTCTTTGGCGGCTTCGCGACGCATGCAATGGGACTGGAACAACCAAGGCCGAGTCACGCTCCGTCAGCGCTTCGAGTGGTCGCAGCAACAGCTCACCCAGGCGGTTGGCCAGGTGTCCGCGCCCATAGAATTTCAAATGGAGTATGGCCTTGCGCAAGTTTCCAGTGTAAAGCCCGTAGCTTCTCGCCCTGTCGAAGTCCTGCTCGCCCAGGCGGCAAGGCGCGCAGAGCGCGTCACCGAGTTCGGCCGCCCGCTCGGAGGCAAGGGGAAGACCGCAACATTCACAGTGAGGGCCGAGCCACGGTTGAAGGCTTTCCCAGCAGAGCGGGCAAATGGAGCCGCCACCGGCCCGCTCAAGTTGCCGGCCGCAGAGCAAGCAATCGGCAGGAGACACTACGGCACACACAGTGCCGAACAGTTCCGATAGGAGGGAGTGAGTCGGCGCGTTGTGATTACCAGCGAGAGAGAAGGCTGACCTCGCTTTCGATCACCACCCCTTGCTCCCCTCCCCACCGAGGAGGGGATCTAAGGCGCCTAACTCCCCTCCTCACCGAAGAGGGGAGCCAGGGGTGGTGTGCTACAGCAGACCCTGGTCCTGCTTTTCCTGGCATTCGATGCAATGCCGCGCCCAGGGAACCGCTTCCAGGCGTTTTACCTGAACCTCTTCTTGACAGGAGACGCACAAGCCGTAAGTGCCGTTCCTGAGGCGTTCCAAGGCTTCGCCGACTAATTGCAGGACGCGCCGATTCCCGTCGCTCTGGTGGAAGAGGAACTCCTTCGTGTAGGAGTTGGCGGCTTTGTCGGCGACATCTTGAGTCGGATCTTCGTCCGCTTCGCGGCCGTCGCGGTCGGACTTCGTCACCAGCCGCAATAACTCCTCTTGCCTGGTCATCAGGCACTTCTTGTAATATTCGGCTTTCTTCTTGTCCATGTGTAACCTTTTCGGACTCGCGTGGGCCTCAAATAGAAAATTCTATGAGGGGCCGGGAAAACTGTCAAGCTGCCGTGACCGGCAGGAAGAGTCTCCGCAGTTCGCTGAAGCGATAATTGCGGGGATTTTTCGCTGCTTTGAAGATATCGGGGAGCGCGGGCATCCTGCCCGCCTTCCGCGCCGCAATTGCGCGCACGCTGCGGGCAGGATGCCCGCGCTCCCGTGTACTTCGGGTGCCCTCCAGCGGACGGCGGTGAGCGACTGCTTGAAAACAGCGCACCAGCACGGCACGCGGCGAGCGGCGCCGGCAAATGCAGTCCCACCACAATTCCGGTCTCTCGCCTAAACGATTTGAGGTTAGAATCATTAGCATAGCAAGGCAAATTCACAGTGGAGGAAAAGAATGGCGGGCATCTACAAAATCACAGAACTGGTCGGAACCTCACCCAATAGTTTTGCCGAAGCTACCAAGGCAGCAGTCGCGGAAGCAGCAAAGACCCTCAGGAACATGGATTGGTTCCAGGTTGTGGAGGAGCGGGGAAAGATCGTGGACGGAGCCGTAGCGGAATTCCAAGTCACCCTGAAAATCGGATTCAGACTCGAAAGGTGAGAGAGTCCGCAAGCCCTGCGAGCGACGGCCGCCTCGCGAAGAAGAAAAGGTGTGCAGCGCACCGGCAATCCGAAGAGCCGAATCCCGCGATAGGAAGGGAAGCTCCCTCGAGCGCACGAATCACGCGCGCCCAGTGATGCTCGCGACTGACCTCGCCCAGGGAATACCAGACGCGCTCGAGCCGCGTGTGAGGGCGCAGGTAATCGACGTGCCAGTGCGGCCGCCGCGATACCCTCCTGTGGTGCGCGACGCGAGCACGTACCCCTCCCGGCCCGAGGGCGCTGCCCACATATACGTAGAAGCCGCGTCGAAGCTCGAGGGGGCCGAGTTTCCCGATTCGGACCAGCTTGCCTCTGGGACAAAAGAGGATCAATGCGTAAGTGCCGGGTCCTGGTTTCATGACCGTGCTCCTAGGCCGCCTGCAGAGGCTTACCTAACACCGTGACGGACCAACCCCCTCACCTGTCCGTCGGCTGACGGACACCCTCTCCCCCAAGGGGGCGAGGGCATAAACTGAGGGCATTTCTCCCCTCGCCCCCTTGGGGGAGAGGGGTCGGGGGCGAGGGGGCGATGTCGCTAATTCTGCAATCCTCAGTAGGACACTGCGAATGCCAATACTCGAACAGTTCAGGCTGGAAGGCAATATCGCGCTGGTGACTGGCTGCCGGCGCGGAATCGGGAAGGCCATCGCCTTGGCGATGGCGGAGGCGGGAGCGGATATCATCGGCGTCAGCGCCTCGCAGGAAATAGCGGGTAGCCAGGTGGAGAGAGAGGTCCAGGCCGCGGGCCGCAACTTCCGGGGTTATAGCTGCGACTTCAGCGATCGTAAGGCTCTTTACCGATTCCTCGAAAACCTGGCCGCCGATTTTCCGGTCATTGATATTCTGGTGAACAACGCGGGAATCATCCTGCGCAAGCCCGCCGTCGAGCACCAGGATGCGTATTGGGACAAGGTGATCGAAGTCAACCTCAACGCGCAGTTTGTCCTGAGCCGTGAGATCGGGAAGCGGATGGTAGAGCGAGGCCGCGGCAAGATCATCTTCATTGCTTCCCTGCTGGCGTTTCAGGGCGGAATCCTGGTTCCTGGCTATGCAGCCAGCAAAGGAGGAGTCGTTCAACTAACCAAGGCCCTGGCGAACGAGTGGGCGGGCCATGGTGTCAACGTCAACGCTATCGCGCCCGGTTATGTCCGCACGGATAATACCCGCGCGCTGCGCGACGACCCGAAGCGCGCCGCGGCCATCCTGGCTCGCATTCCCGCCGGGCGCTGGGGCGAACCCGAGGATCTCGCGGGCGCCGCGCTGTTCCTCGCCTCCGCGGCTTCGGATTATGTGCACGGATCGATTCTGACAGTCGATGGCGGATGGATGGCGCGATAATCAAGTAAGCGTCTCATTCCGAGTGTAGATGGGCCGGTGGCCCACCCAAAGGAATGATAATCACATGCGTCGTTACCCCCGCGAAAGCGGGGGTCCACTGTCGGTCCGGAATACAATGGATTCCCGCTTTCGCGGGAATGACGTAATATTCGAGAGCCGAGTGAGGAATGGCACTGCGACGTCAGGTTGACCCGGTAACCCACGTGACCCGCGGGCGGCCGCTCGACGGGTTGCGGTCGACGAGGATGGGAGTGCGAAACACGCGGCTGAGCAAATCAGGTTGGAGAACCTCGTCCGCCGCGCCTTTTGCCAGGCAGCGGCCGCGCTCCATCAAAATCAACTCATCCGCCAACTCCGAAGCAAGGTTCAATTCGTGCGTGACCACGACGGCGATGAAACGCTCCGAGATGGCGAGATTCCGCAGCAGACGGAACATTTCAATCTGGTAGCCGATGTCGAGATTGGCGGTGGGTTCATCCAGCAGCACAAGCTGCGGCCTCTGGGCTAAAGTCCGCGCCAGCACCGCGCGCTGGAATTCCCCGCTGCTCATCTCGAGAACGCGCCGCCCAACAAACTCCCCCAGGTGGGTCTTTTCGATAGCCCAGTCCACCCAGCGTTCATCCTCGGGTGACTCGAAAAGACTGCGGCCCAGGTGGGGGTGGCGTCCCTGGCGGACGAACTCCCGCACCTCAAATGAGAACAAGAGGATGGTCTCCTGCCGGGCCAAGCCCACCAGACGGGCCAAAGGCCGGGGCGGAAGACGGTGAAGATCCGCGCCGTCCAGGGTTACTGTTCCCTGCTGCGGCTCGAGGTGCCCGCTGACAATCTCGAGGAGCGTCGACTTGCCCGAACCATTCGGCCCGATGATGGCGATGACTTCCCCCGCACGCGCTTCGAAGCTGATCGAACTTAGCTCGAAGTGCGGGTAGCGGAACGAAACTCCGTTGACGCGCAGATGGTGCTGGGGTTCGGGCATGGCGGTTGTCGGTCGTCAGTTGTCAGTCGTCAGTTGTCAGTGGTTAGTTGCTTGTCAGTTGTCGCTCGAATGGATATTCGAAATTCCAAATTTGAGATTTGAAATGCTCACCACGTAACGCAATGCTCACCAACGCGCTGGCACGTTGCACCGTTGAACTATAATCATAAAGGTATGTCTTATTGTATATATGCACGAATAGATTCTATTGATAGCTTATAATCCATAATTTATAATTTACAATTCATCGTTCACAATTGACCATTCATAATTCATCCCGCCGTCTTTCGCAGCAGGTAGATGAACACCGGCGCGCCGGCCACGGCGGTGACGGCGCCGACGGGCAGTTCCGACGGGGCCAGGGCGGTTCGCGCCAGCGTATCGGACAGCACCAGAAGAATAGCGCCTCCCAAGGCCGCCGTGGGGAGGAGCATGCGGTGGTCGTTGCCCACCAGCATTCTGCCCAGGTGAGGCACCAGGAGGCCCAGATAGCCGATGGCGCCGCTGGTGGAAACCGCTATCCCGGTCAGCAGCGACGCGAGAATATAAACGCCCAACTCGACCCGCACCACGTTGACTCCCAGGTGGGCTGCCTCCTCCGAGCCCAGAAGCAGAACATTCAGATCCTTCGCAAGCACATAAATGCCCGCAATGGCCAGCAGGATGGCCGGAGCGAGGATGCGCAGCTCCGCCACAGGCGTCACACTGAGGTCCCCCATCAGCCAGAAGGCGATGCCGCGCACATCGCGGGTCGAGAGCAGCGTGAGCATGAACAGAATTATGGCGGATAGGAACGAGGCAGTAATCACGCCGGCCAGGATCAGCGTGTAACTCGCCAGGCGCCCCCCGCTCCTTCCCAGCAAGTACACCCAAACCATGGTGATCATCGCTCCGGCAAAAGCCGCCAGGGGAGAGGCTGCAGCGATGCGCCCGCCGATCCAGAGCGCGAAAATAGCGCCTACCGCAGCGCCGCTCGAGATTCCCAGCACGTAGGGATCGGCCAGCGGATTGCGCAGCAGTGCCTGCAGTCCGGTGCCGGCGACCGAAAGCGCCGCACCCACAAGAATGGCCAGCAGAATCCGTGGCAGGCGGATCTGAAGCACGATCACCGCCGCTTCGGAATTTCCCCCGCGCGAAACCAGTGCTCGCCAAACAGCCGGCAAAGGCAAGTGCACCGCTCCCATCGTCAACGACGCCAGCACCACCAGGGCGAGAAGCAAGAACATGGTTACGGAAACCGTAATCACATTACGCGGTGTGGCGGGTACGGTCATCTCAGGATTCCAGATTCAAGATTCAAGTACTCACGACCTACTGAGGATTGCAGAATCAAGTGACAAACCCCCTCACCCCCCGACCCCTCTCCCCCAAGGGGGCGAGGGGAGAAATGAGCCGAGTTTATACCCTCGCCCCCTTGGGGGAGAGGGTGGCGCGCAGCGCCAGGTGAGGGGGTTGGTCCGTCACGATATTATGTAACCCTCAGTAACGCTGCCCCGGGTGCAGGATATTCGTCAACTCTTCCAGT
Source organism: uncultured Acidobacteriota bacterium (assembly GCA_963838915.1). GTDB lineage: Bacteria > Acidobacteriota > Terriglobia > UBA7540 > UBA7540 > CAVROP01. The sequence goes on along the minus strand of CAWIUZ010000183.1, from coordinate 6,063 downwards.
GCATCCACCAGGCGTGGGCCGGAACGCTCGATGGTCTCGGAAACGAAATACATGCGGCCGTCTTTCACCGCTCGCAGGTCTTTCCAACCGGGCAGGCCGCGAAAGTCCTTGAGGCTGGGAGAAAAGGACTCGGTCTTGGGAAAGAGAATCACGTCGGGATCGAGGGGCAGGAGTTCCTCCAGAGTCAAGCGCGGCCATTCACCTTTCAGATTCGCCCCGATCGGGACTCCGCCGGCGGCACGGATGACGTCGGCAATAAACGTGTGAGGACCGATCGTAATCAGCGGGCGGTACCAAACCACGAAGAGCGCTCTGGGCTCGGGTTGGCCCTTGATCCGATTCTCGATGCGGTCAATCCGGGCCTGCATCTCGGCCACGAGGCGCGTCGCATCCGTCGCGCGTCCGAGCACCTTCCCCAAGTCCTCGATCGAGGCCAGAGTGCCCTCAAGAGTATTCGCCGTCACCCCGTAGACGGGTATTCCCAACCGTTCAAGCTGGTCTGCAGTCTCGCGCCGGTTGGCCTCCGGGGTACCCAGGGCCAGATCGGGCTTCAACGCGACAATTCGCTCCAAACTGGGGTTCACCATTGTTCCGACGTGCGGCTTGCTCGTGGCTTGAGGTGGAAAGTCGCAATTGTCCGTGTCGCCCACCAGTTCATCGCCAAGACCCAGAGCATAAACGATTTCCGTAATGTTGGGAGCAAGGGAAACCAGGCGGCGAAGATTCTCGGGCAAGTTGACCATGCGGCCGGTCTGGTCCTTGACCGTACGCGCGGAAAGGGTCGCGGGCAGCAGAGCCGACAAAATGGCCACCAGGACGCAGGTCAGCAACCCGTTGCTATCTGCGAGTTTTCCGCCGCGATCCTTTGTTTTCATAGACATTCTCGCTTTGTTCCGGCGAATTCAAGTCGAGAAGTCGAGAGTTGAGAGTCGAAGAGTGACAAACCGCCACCATCCTTGCCGACGTCCTGAGTTGGCCCCACAACTCCTCGACTCCTCAACTCCTCGACTGTTTGTTTTCATAGACATTCTCGCTTTGTTCCGTCGTTTTCGACATTCAAGAACCGGTTTAATGCGAGGGCGCATACTTCGCAAAGGGATGGTGTCCTAAATGTGAGTTGCTCATTAGCTACGTTCTCTCCGCCCTGAATGGGCGGCCCAGCAAAGCCCAGGCCAAACGGCCTGGGTGGGAACGGGAAGAGAATATTTCATCTCCCGTCTCAAGCCCTGAAGGGGCGTGATCGCCGCGCACTCCGTAGGTCGCCCCTTCAGGGCTCGACCCGGAAAACCGCGTTCTTTCCCAGGCCGTTGGCCTGGGCTTTGCTAGGCCGCCCCTTCGGGGCTGTGAGATGCTTGCGAAGACCAGCTTCGAGCTTGAGACACCAAGCCACACACATTTAGGACACTACCCGCAACGGCCACAAAGTCCCACCACCCCAACCCGTCCTCACCCAAGGAGGGGAGTCTCGATTCCCCTCCTTGGACAAGGAGGGATCAGGGGTGGTCGATTTGGTGAACAAGTCAAAAGAGCCGTTGGCGAGGTCCGGTCGGTCATAGCGGATGAACGCAGCAACCGACTCTAGGCTATCGTATTAAGCATAGTTTGTCAAGCGCTTTTTCTTGAAGAGCGCCCGGAGACGCTCGAACGGCGCGATTTTGTTTGTCAAACGCCCGCCCGAGGTGAACAATAGGGGACAGCATGCGTTCCCTGGCTGCGGCTTTTGGCTTACTCGCTTTCACCGTTGCGGGCGCGGTCGGGACTGTGCCCGCCAAGCAGGCCGGCCCTCGCCAGCCTGTAGCGTGGTGCTACGTCCAAGGCGGCCCGCTCGAGGTAGTGCGGAGTGTGGCAGGTCGAAAGACAAGTTCGCTGAGCCTGAGCCGGGGAGCGTTAGTGCCGGTGATGAGATCCGAATCGAAGAACGGCAGAACGCGGGTCATGCTTCGCATCACCGAGCTTGAGACGCTAGCCTCGGTAGACGGATGGGCGGATTCGAGCCAAGCGGAAATTCTTCCTGTCGACCGTTTCCCAAGCGACGAAGAGATCCTGCGCCAACTCAACTTCGAACCTCCGAGCGGCTTCGCGACCCAGAGCGCCGCTGTTGCGCGCTGGCTGGTGAAGCAAGGGGATTCAGGCACGGCGCTGGTGTGCTTCGTCGCGTCTGCCGGCCTCCCGGAATCGAGGCTCGCGGTCTTCCTGCCCTCGGGTGGAAAGTACGTGCGCGGTCCGGAGCTTCCATTCCCCTTTGCCGACATGAATCCCGGCATCCTGTCCGGAGAGGTGCGCGATCTGCTTGGCGACGGAGTCGAGTGCCTGATCACCCGCGAGCCATTCCGCAAGGGGCCCGAGAGTCTGGGAGTAAACATGGTGATCCGCCGCCTCGAGCACGGAGAGTTCTCGACGCTCTGGGCGGCTCCGCTCAAGTCACGCAACCTCGGCTCCTTCCCACGCGACATTCAAAAGCTCGAACCGGCGGAGAAGAATGTCGGCGCGCCTGGTACGGTAACCCTTGCTGAAGTGGAGTTCCAGCCGAGCGGAAAGATCACCATTCCAGTTTGGAAAGCGACGATAGGCTTCTTCGTAGTTGGTCATGACAAACCCTCAGATTCCGTAGAAGTCAGCAAGGCCTGTGCCTGGGACGGCTCGCAGTTCGAGCCGATCCAATAAGGGACGCCCGGGTGTTTAGAAGGCGCGAGGAAAACTCGGAATGCGTCATCCTGAGCGACGCGAAGGATCCCCGCAGTTGTTCCTGATTCGTTGGACCTTGAGAAACTGCCCGCCATTGGCAGTTGAGTAAACCCCCGGACTGACATATAATGAGCGTGGGGCAAAAGACAAAATGCAAAAAGCTAAAACCTTAGGCGAGCTGAAGAGTTCTCTCTACAGAAGTGTCAGCGTCCGGGACGAGATGCGGGCCAACCTGCTGTGCAAGCTTTCGGAAGGCACGCCGCTTTTCCCGGGCATCATCGGCTTCGACGATTCGGTGATCCCCCAGATTGCCAATGCTATTCTCTCGCGGCACAACTTCATTCTGCTGGGTCTCAGAGGCCAAGCCAAAAGCCGCATCCTGCGCTCGCTCGTCACGCTTCTCGATGAAGCCATTCCCTACATCGCCGGCTGCGAAATCAACGACGACCCGCTGCAACCCCTTTGCCGGGCCTGCCACGAGCGCCTGGCGGAAATGGGCGACGACACACCGATCGATTACCTGAGCGCTGAGGACCGATACGTTGAGAAGCTGGCCACGCCGGATGTGACGATGGCCGACATTATCGGTGACCTTGATCCCATCAAGGCCGCCCGCGGCGGGCACGCTTTGTCCAGCGAGCTGACCATACATTACGGCTTGCTGCCACGCGCAAACCGCGGCATTTTTGCTATCAATGAGCTGCCCGACCTGGCCGGGAAAATTCAGGTCGGGCTGTTCAATATTATGCAAGAGGGCGATGTGCAGATTAAGGGCTACCCAGTGCGCCTTCCGCTTGACGTGGCGCTGGTATTCACCGCTAACCCGGAAGATTACACGGCGCGCGGCAAAATCATTACTCCCCTGAAGGACCGCATCGGTTCGGAAATTCGCACGCATTATCCGGCTTCCCTCGAGCATGCCATGGAGATCACCGCCCAGGAGGCCTGGACCGATCGGGACGGGCGCACCAAGCTGGCGATCCCCGAATTCTTAAGGGAGATCGTGGAAAGCGTGGCGTTCGTGGCGCGGCAGGAAAAGCGCGTCGACAAACGAAGTGGCGTGAGCCAGCGCGTGCCCATCACTTGTCTTGAAAACGTAATCAGCAGCGCGGAATATCGCGCCGTGAAGAACCACGAAGACAAGACCGTTCCTCGCCCCTCGGATGTTTACACCGCCATGCCGTCTCTGACCGGTAAGGTGGAACTGGAATACGAGGGCGAAATGCGCGGCGCGGACAGCGTGGTGCGCGACATCATCCGCCAGGCTACGGCTCGCGTCTTCAAGAAGTACTACGACGGGGTTCCGATGCATTCGATCGTGCAGTGGTTCGAGCTGGGCGGGACACTGAAGTATTCTCCGAACGCTTCCGCCGAAGAACTCTACGGTCATTTCAAAAAGATCCAGGGTTTGCTCGACCAAACCCAGCGTCTGGGGATCAAAGCAAAAGACGATCCCGGCCTGGTGGCCTCGGGCGCGGAATTCATCCTTGAGGGGCTTGCGGCGCTCAAGCGAATCAGTCGTAACGAAGAACTGGGCTTTTTTGCGGAAAAGCAACATGCCGAGACTCCGCCCGAGGAGCCCGCTCCCACGGGGCATCGGCGGCGGTCGTTGAATTAAAGCAGTGCTTAGTGCTCAGTGGACCTGGAATGCGACCTTATCCGTCGGAAGCGGAAGGGCGGGGCTTTAGCCCCGCCACGCGTCGCAGGGGTATGTACGGGGCTTTAGCCCCTGAAGCGATTTGGTTTCAGGGCCTAAAGGCCCTTCGAATTCTCGACGCCTAGGCGGCGGGGCTAAAGCCCCGCCCTTCCGAGGGCCATTTGAAATTGCGCTTGTTAAACCAACTAAGCACTAGGCACTAGCCACTGCCAGGGCGGCTGTTATGAAATTCGTCAAGTACGGCAAGTACGTTCCCAATCCCTTCGACGACCTGAGCGCCGAAGATTTGCTGCAACTCCTTCAGGACTTCCTGCCCGACAGCGGCTTCTACAACCAGTATTCCAACTTCTATGAAATGGATCCCGAGCGCACCATGGAGCAATTGCACCAGGCGCTGCTCGAAGCTCTTCAGCAGCAGGGAAAGATCTCCGATGAGCTGCTGAAGCAAATGTTCGAGAATTGGGAGGATTATCAGAAATCCGAGTTGGCCGAGCGCATCAACCAGTTGCTCGAACAACTCTCGGAGGAAGGCTACATCAGGATCGAGCAGCCTAGTACCGAGCAAAGCGAATCAAAGGAGCCGGGGCAGGGCCAGGTGATGGAAGGCGAGGGCAAGGCCACGTTCGAAGTCACGGACAAAGCCCTGGATTTTCTCGGCTTCAAAACTTTGAAAGATCTTATGGGCTCCTTGGGCAAATCGAGCTTTGGACGGCACGACACTCGCGAACTCGCCACTGGGGTCGAAGCGGACGGTTCCAGCCGGCGCTACGAGTTTGGAGATACGCTGAATCTGGATGTCAACGCCACGCTTCTTTCCGCCATCCAGCGTAACGGCCTCAAGATTCCCCTCGACCTCACCTATCAGGACCTTCAAGTCAGGCAATGCGAGTACCAGAGTTCCTGCGCCACCGTCCTGATGCTGGATTGCAGCCACAGCATGATCCTCTACGGCGAGGACCGCTTTACTCCCGCCAAGAAAGTCGCCCTGGCGCTTACTCACCTCATTCGAACCCAGTATCCGGGCGACACGTTGCACCTGGTCTTATTTCATGACTCGGCGGAAGAAGTACCGCTCAACGATCTGGCCCGGATCCGCGTGGGTCCGTATTACACGAATACTCGCGAAGGTTTGCGGATGGCGCAGAAGATCCTCTCCCGCCAGAGGAAAGACATGCGCCAGATCGTGATGATTACCGACGGCAAGCCCTCGGCGCTGACCCTCGAAGACGGCCGTATTTATAAGAATTCCATGGGCCTGGATCCGCTGGTTGTGTCGGAAACCCTGCTCGAGGTTGCGCGCTGCCGTCGCAACGGAATTCTGATCAATACTTTCATGCTGGCTTCAGACTATAGCCTGATCAACTTCGTCCAGAAAGTCACGGAAATCTGCCGCGGCAAAGCCTACTTCACCACGCCATATACCCTCGGGCAATACCTTTTGATGGATTACCTGCAAAAGAAAGTCAAACACATTCACTGACTGGAAGCTGTTTCAAAACCTCCTACACCCGGTTCCAGCGGAGATCGTCGACACGCGCGAAGCCGTGGTCCCCGGAGGGGAGCATATTGAGTAGCCGGGGGTGAAACCCCCGGACAATGGCCCCACACCCCGCCTTCGGCACCCCTCTCCCCGAAGGCGGGGAGAGGGGAACGGGGGTGAGGGGCGACGTTTCCGGGGGCGTTGCCCCCGGCTACTCATGTCCAGCCCCTGCGAGGCTAAC
>CAWIUZ010000182.1:0-12015 GCA_963838915.1 uncultured Acidobacteriota bacterium | reverse complement strand
ATTCGCGCCTGGACAGTCGCTGAGACGCGCCTGGCTCCTGATCATGGTGTCCGCGCTCTGTCATGTGGTGGGTTCGGTTCTCAGCCATATCTTGCCCGCGGAATCCTATCTCAACCCGCTTTACGTGCTCCATCTGCCTCGGCTTAAAACTGCCCAAACCCACTTGAAGCCACTCGGTATGTTCATCGGCGGACCCGTCCAGATGGTGGTTCTGGGAGGCGGTCTCTTCATCGCCTTCCGGCTTTGCCGGAGATTCCAGACGCGCAGTAAGCTCAAGCTCGTCGACTGGATTATTTTGGGGCTTGTCGCCGCTTATGCCTTGCTGGTCGCATACGTAATCGTCCGGTTGCGTTGGGGCGCCAGGCCAACGCCTGGTTTTGCTGAAGTCATGGATTGGGCAAACGACCCCCTCCTTTGTGCGCTTCTTTTCTTTGCCTTCTTCCTTCGAAGGTCATTGGTCCAGATGGGATGGGGTTTCGTCACCAAGTGTTGGGGGGCCTATGTGGTGGCGATCTTGGGGACCTCCGTAGCGAGTGCGGGACTGTGGCTGGAAAGTTTCGGCATCTTCCCTTACCCGGGAAGCGCCATCTTGTGGTATGTATGGCCGATAATCTATGCGGCCTACGCCCTGGGGCCCACCTACCAGGTTGAAGCCGCCCGCGTCGCGCTCGACCGTTTGGACGACCTGGGTATGGAGATTAAGGCGGGGGCCGCGATGCGCCCCAATTGAGCGTCGCCTGATCCCCGCAGGCGAGTGTCAATCCGATCAGAAACCCAAGTCTTCTCCCTCGTGAAAAGCCAACCCGATTTGCTCCACGTTCCCGTGCCGGCCGTTGTACCAAAGCAGCCAGCGGCGGCCATCGAAGATCGCGTAGGGCTTATAGCAAGCGTCGTGGTCCCACTGGTTGATACCGGGACTGATGATCGGGTTGGCGGCAAGTCGCTGCCAACCTGTGATTCCATCCGAGGAACGCGCCAAACCGATCTGAGCGTGGTCGATATCCCGGAAGCCGATGTAGAACATGTAATGCCAGGCTCCGCGGCGCAGCACTTGACAGCCCGTCACCTTGTAACGCTCCCAAGCGACTGCGGGGTCGGCCTTGAAGATTGGATTGGCCGTTAACTTCGTCCAACGGCGCCCGTCAGGGCTGGTGGCATAACCGATGGCGTCCGGCTCATACTGTTCGCCGCCTGAATACCACATGCGATAGATCCGAGCCACGTCATCCCACACGACGCACGGACACATGACGGCGGCTTTCTCCCAGGGCTGATCGGGGGACAACACCGGATGCGGCCCCGCACGGTCCCAATGCCTTCCGTCGCCGCCGGCCGCCAGGCCGATCCAGGAATGTTCCCGAGCCTGGCCTGTGTACCACATGAAGTAGGTATCATCTCGTCGGATCACAACTGGGCGGTTAATATCATCTTCCCAATGCGCGGCGGGATTCGGGCTGAGAACGATCGTCGGCGGACCCCAGTGAATGCCGTCCGGGCTTTCCACCAAGGCGACGCTTTTTTGTTTCTCCACGAAAACCACATGCGGTAGTTGCCATTTTCGTTCAGCAGGGATACGTCGAAGCAGACGCCGAGGCTGCCGCCCAGAACGGGGTTGTGCGCATATTTGCGCCAGCCGCCGCTGGCGCCATGGGTTGTGCCAGGTTGGCGAGAGCGCGCGGCGGCGATACTCACAGTCGAAACCAGGGAGCCGAGGAAGGCGCGTCTTAGCATGATGATTCGCTACGATAATTGGCGGAGGGGATTCAGTCAAGTGGCGGGGCTATTTGGCAGGGTCGCGTCAAAGTCGCGGCTGTGCCGGTTCTGGGTAGCGCGGACCGCCGATTTTGCGGTCCGCGGTTCTTGCGTACGACCGTTGGGAACACCCGCGGACCGCAAAACCGGCGGTCCGCGCTACCCGGCCGGACTTTGACGCGACTCTGGCTACTTGGCGTCTCCGGTGACGGGGATTTCCTGGAGTTCGGTGGGTTGCTGGCAGCAGACGCAATTTCCGGGCTCGAGGGCTTCAATGTTGCAGATTTTGCAGAAATAACGCACTCGGTAGAGCCTACCATCTTTTACGGTGTAGAGGCGCTCGACCTGGAATGTTCCATCGGCTTTCATCGTCCCCTCGAGCCGCACTTCGCGGTTCGCCAGGCGCTTGTCCTGCAGGGTATGGTAGACGTAAGTGGTGTAGCCGGAGAGCGGCTGGTCCTTGCCGTGATTTCGCAGCACGGGACAGTCCGCCGTGGTGGACAGCAGCGTTCCTTCCAGAACTGCTAAGTGCGGGGGTGCGGCCTGGGCGGCGGTCAGCGGGGAGACTGTCAGAACCACGCCTGCGAAAAGGCCCGCAGCAATCGCTTTCCATAGAGAGCTTGCCGTCATTCCATTCGGTTGTGTTTTGAAGCTACGCATCAGATCTGCCCGAAAACAGTGAATCAATTCCTCAGCCCTGCCACTTGCCGACCACGGTAAACGCAAACGGAAGATCGCCGCTCGAACCGTGCAGTTTCACTTGGAGATTCCAGTGGTCTTGATCGTCTTTGGCCACGGCCGGAAAACTGCTTCCGTTCACGGGCGCTCCCACAAGGAAAGCGGGATGCGGAGTGCCGGCCGCCTGCCGGCTCAACTTTACAAGGTCATCGAACTTGAGGTTGGCGCTGAGGTCAGTGTCCGCGGCGGCGGGGCAGAGAACCAACACGTCACGGGTTGGATTCACCCCCATGTGGTTGCCGTCCGTGGGAATGAGCCCGTAGCGCACGGTGTAAAAACCGGGTTTGATCGCTTGGCCGCGAAAATCCGCGCCGGGGCTGGCGAAGTGCAACACCCCGAGGAATTCGCCCTCGGTCAGAGAGGGATAGAGAAAGTCGGACGACGGACTGGCGCTGGAATTCGTGGCTACGGTCTTTGCGAACCACACTTCCAGCAACGTGCCGCCCTGGCCGTTCTCAACCTTTGCACCTTGGGATTCAAGCGCATTCTGAACGGCCGCAGGAACCTGGCCCGCGGCAGGCGCTCCGGCATTTTCGACTTTGTAGCTCTGCCCGAACGCCAGGCTTGCCAAGAGAAGTTGTGCCGCTAGTAATACCGCATGTGCGCGATGCAGTGTCATAAATGGCCCTCATGGGTTGGATGCGCTGTGAGAACAAAAGAGCGTCAGGGCAGCCAACACGTAATTTGGTTTAAGAAACGCTAGCTACTGAAAAGCTTCCCACAAATGCGCTGCGTTTGCCAATATGATTCCACACTACGTTCAAGCCTTGGCCGTGGAAGGAATCCTCGAGCGTGAACGCGGGCATGGCGTGAGCCAGGTGAACGAGTGGAGGGTAATACACAATTTCGTTCCCGCACTTATCATCGCCCTGGCACAGGCTGCGCGTCGTGATGCTCGCCAGATTCCCCGCCACCAACTGGGCTGCGCCGTGCATTTCTCCTGTAGCCAGCGTCAACTCAATGGGCGCCGCTTCCACGCGCACCACGTGGCTCAGGAGCTTTCCGGCCATTGAAGAGGCGAATTCCTGAAGCGCCAAGCGCTGCTGGGCGTTGGCCTTTTGGTCAACGATCAGCACGGATTCGGCCGGGTAAGGACTATGGTAAGGGTCACCCAGCGTAGCGTGGGCTTTCACCACCGCCACAACCGCCAGGCCGTTCAGACTGGTTCCATCCCAGTCGCCCTGGTCGATCTTCCAAGCCAGGATGGCTTCGTCGCCGACCAGTCCGACTTCGCCGTTGGCGAAGCACGGCCCCGTATAAACGTCCGCGCTGCGAGCCTCGAGATAATCTCCCTTAATTGCCGCTCTGCCGGGAACGGCCAGCAATACAGCCAGACCTAATCCCGCAAACGCGGAAATAAACAGTTTCCCTCTCATCTTTCCTCCTTTGAACAAAACACCGAAAAAGCCCCCATATGTTTGGATGTGCAAGGAGGTCGGAAGTTACCTGGACGGGTACGATGGAGGGACGTTCAACGGACGCCTGCCGCAGAGTCACGGAGACGCAGAACAAGCGCCTTTTGTTCCCAGGCCTCAGCGCCTCTGCGGTGAAGAACCAGATTGGGGAGACCATGCTCCGCGCACTTAAGCCCGAATTCCGAAATTGAATTTGCGGCTGCCAGGCCAAGTCGGTGAATCTGAATTGCCTGTCTTGATAACCTCAGAGAAGGGAACGGGTGTTCGGATTCTTCGGCAGTAACCCCTCACCCGTCCCGCACCGGCTGATGAGTACGCCCGCTGCGGGACACCCTCTCCCCAAGGGAGAGGGCCATCGACGATGATTGTTTCAGCCCTCTCCCTCGGGGAGAGGGTGGCGAGGGTAGCGAGCCGGGTGAGGGGTATCTTCCTGTAGAGCCTCGCAACTTCGGAATTCGGGTTAAAGAGAGCGGAAGCACTCACGGCCCGGTCTACAGTTTTCCATATTGACGATTCCCCCATCCGGCCCCAGGCAATTCTGGGTATGCACACACCAGCAGATGCCGCTGTCGGACCGCGGAACCGTCGGGTCGGGCTCAGATTCGATGAACATCCACTTGGAGCGCAGCAGGCGGCAGCGCTCAGGGGAATACTCAGGCTGGGGAGTGGGTTCAGGCATAATCAGACCTCTCCTTTCACGGCGCGCAACAAGGCGCGCTTCACCGCCACTCGGGCCAGTTGGACTTTGTAGGTGTTCTTTGACAGCGGCGTAGCTTTGCTCACCGCGGCCTTTCCGGCCTCGTCGGCTAGATCATCAACAAATGTCTTTCCCGCCAAAACTTGTTCCGCCTCCGGAGATGGCCAGGGCACCGGAGCGACATGACCGAGAACCACACGCGCCTTGCGGATCGAATCGCCCGACATCTCGAGAGCCACGGCGGCGGCGGCCAGAGGCCAATCCAGCGCCTCTTTCTGGCGAACTTCGTACACCGCCATCTTGATCCCCTCGGCAGGCGGCACAACAATCTCCGTAACGATTTCGTGGGGCTTGAGCGCGTGCTCGCTCTCGCCCTCGCTTGCCGGAGTCACGAAGAACTTCTCGATTTCAAGCTCCCGTGCTCCCTCGGGGCCGTGCAGCCGGACCTTTGCTCCCAACGCAATGAGCGCGGGCGCCAAACTCGAAGGGCTCACGAAATAAGCGGGACCGGAATTGCCCAGGACGGCGTGGTAGCGGTTGTCGCCCTCGGGCACCATGGCTTTTCCATTGTAAATTGCCAGGAGGCCGTATCCCAAGCGGTAGTACCAGCAGCGCGGCCGCTGGCAAAGGTCACCACCCACAGTTCCCACGCTGCGAATCTGGGGGCTCGAGACGCCGCGGGCAGCCTGAACCAGCGCGGGATAGTTCTTTTGCACGTCGGTGTTCTCAAGTAGTTCGTCAAACGTCACCAAGGCGCCCAATCGCAAACCGGATCTGTACTCGAGGTGTTTCAGTTCTTTGAGTTTTTGCAGATCGACAACCCGCACCGGCTTGGCGACACCTTCTTTCATCAAGCTGAGCAGATCAGTTCCCCCCGCCATGACCGCTGCATCGCCCTTGGCCTCAGCCAATAAACGGACCGCCGCTTGCAAAGTCGTGGGACTTGCATATTCGAAGTTTTGCATCAGGATATCTCTCCTTTCTCCAGTGCAGCGAGGACCTTTTTCCGGGGTGATGGGTATTGTGGACACTCGCACCCCGATGGCGTTGGCGACGGCGTTGGAGATTGCGGCGCCCGGCGAAATAACCGGCGGCTCACCCAGTCCGATGGTGCCACGTTCGTCGTAGCCCGGCCCGGTCATCATGTGTACGACCAGTTCGCCGATGTCGCCGATACCCGCCAGCTTGTAAAACTCCATATCGGGATTCAGCATGCGGCCCGTGACATCGTCCATGATCTTCTGCTCGAAGAGCGCGTAAGTGATGCCCATAATCAACGCGCCGTAGCACTGGCTTTCCGCCGTCTTCAAGTCGATGATGAGGCCGCAGTCTTGCGCGCACACCATCTTGTTGATCTTTACGATTCCCGTCTCCGTATCGACGTTGACATCCGCCATTTCCACTCCGCCCACGCCGCTCGATCCCAGCGAGCAGGGGCCGGGATTCTTTCCCGTCACCTGAATCGTCTTTACGCCTAGCTTGGAGCAGGCCTGTTTCCAGGTGAGGCTCTTCGATGAATCACCCTTCGCCTGGATCTTGCCATTGACGGCTTCAAGCTGGTCTGCGGGAACTCCCAAGCCTGGAGCCACGGCCGCGAAAAGCTGATCGCGGGCGTCCACGAATCCCCGACGCGTGGAAGCACTCACCCCACCCACAGTAGTGCTGCCGCCGGAGGCGCCGCTCGCCGGATACTTGGTGTCTCCGATGTTGAGCTCGATCGCCTCGAGGGGAAGACCCAGCGTTTCCGCCGCCACGATCTTGATCACTGTGCGCGTCCCGGTGCCCAGATCCTGGGTTGCCAGGTCGACCTCGACGGAGCCGTCGGGATGAATGTTCACGTTGCAATTACTGTTGTGCCCTCGGCCGCCCCAGGTGTGCACGCTGATTCCCAGGCCCCGCTTAATGGGGCCGGGAGTCTGATGGTTGCGCGGGTGCCAGTTCTTTTGCCAATCGATCAACTCCGCAGCCTTCTGAAGCTCTTCCCGATACACTTTCCCGCGATCGCCCGCCAGGTCGGCGTTCTTCATGAAGAACTCGAGCGGATCCATGTTCAGCTTGGCGGCAAGGTCCTCGAGAGCGCACATGGTGAGCACCGCCGCCTGGGGATGGTTTGGAGCGCGCCAGGCGCGGGCCGGGCCCGTGTTCGTGCCCACCGAAGTGTGGCGAGTAACCTTGTTCGGAATTCCGGTGAGGACGTAAGGAAGCGGAGGCATCGTGGTGCCCGCCGGTCCGCCGGTTCCCCAGGACTCCGATTGCCACGCCACGATGCTCCCGTCTTTCTTCGCGGCCACCTTGACCTTGGCGTAGCTCGAGGGCCGCGCCCCAGCCACGATCAAGTCGATGTCGCGATCGAGGAGAAACTTGACTGGTTTGTTCGCCAATTTCGCCAGGCGGGCGTTCTCAACACCCCATCGGTCAGCGCCGAACTTGCTGCCAAACCCTCCGCCGATGTACTGGCAGATGGTTTCAATATTGTTGTTTTTTACGTCGATGTTGGCCTGACGTAAAGCTTCGCCGAGTTCACCCGGTATTCCGGATACGTTCTGAGTGGAGAAATAAGTCTTGAGAGTGTCCGGGGCGGTCCACTCCGCCACGCTGCCGTGCGCCTCGAGGCAGCAGTGCGTGATAGTTTGGATGCCGTAGTAACCTTCGGCAATGACCACGTCGGAGTCGCTAAACGCTTTGTCAGGGTCGCCGCTCTTCTCGGTTCCCGCCGCCTTGGCGTGGTCACCAGCCCGGCTTAAGTCCTCTTCGTTAACTAAGAAGGGGAGCGGTTCGAATTCGATTTTGATTTTGTCCAGGGCTTCGCGAGCAATGTCCTCGCTTTCCGCCGCCACCGCCACGATCTCATCGCCGGCCCATTGAATTTCCGTGCCCACGTCCTGAATCTTGCGGACTGCCTTCACGCCCGGCATGCTCTCCGCGGCGGAGGTGTCCAAAACAGTGATCTTGGCATGAGCGTAAGGCGAGCCGAGAACCTTGGCGTAGAGCATGCCCGGAAGGTTCATGTCGTAGGTGTACTTCGCCTTGCCGCTGGTTTTGACAGCGCCGTCCACACGGCTGATCCGTTGGCCAATCAGCTTTCGTTCCCCTGCCTCCGGCCAATCGTATTTGCACTTAGGCATTGGCTTTCCCTCCCTTCATCGCTTTGGCGGCCTCGAGTACAGCCGGCCGAATTCCCACGTACGTTCCGCAGCGGCAGAGGTTGCCCCCCAGTCCCTCTTCGATCTCGTCCATCGTGGGGTTCGGATGCTTATCCAGGAAGGCGGTACACGCCACCACAAAGCCGGGCGTGCAAAATCCGCATTGCTGCGCGTCATGTTCAATAAAGGCCGCCATCACGGGATGCAGTTGGTCACCGTGCGAGAGGCCTTCGACGGTTACGATATCGTGACCCTCCGCCTGAATGGCGAGCAGGTTACAGGCGTAGACCGGTTTGCCGTCCATCATAACTGTGCAAGCGCCGCAAACGCCGCGATCGCACACCTTCTTGGCCCCGGTGATGTCCAGGTGATCCCGCAGGGCATCGAGCAGCGTGACTCGGGGTTCCAGATTAACCTTGTGGGGCTTGCCGTTAATCTTCAGGGTAATGGCCACTCGACCCGGCCCTGCGACGGCCTCCGCCCCCGGTGCTTTGGGCGCCGCCTGTGCTTCCGTAATCAGCAAGCCTCCGGATACGGCGACGCTGGCCCCTTTCAGAAAGTCGCGCCGGCTGAAATTATCTTTCCTCGCCGCGAGCTCTTCCGGTTTCTGCTTTTTCCGTCTCATGATTTGCTCCTTCATTTCCTGAACTCAACCAGATGGGTAGGAACGAGTCGTACCGCTTGCGAGAATAAGTTTTGATGAAGCCCGAGCGCTTAACTAACAATCAAATTCGAATTATAGCACTTTTTCGTAGGCGTGAAATGTCGCTTCTTGGCAGTAGGTAGTGTCCTGGTTTGGGCGTAGCGCCGAGCTTTAGGTCGGCAAGTGCTCCGACACGTCGGGGCACTACAAGTAAAGGCAATTTACGCACGCAACATAGCCACCGCCGTTCGCTCGAATTCCAGTGCGGCAGCTTTGCTTCCGCACTCCATGACGCAACCTGTTATGATGTTTCCGCTTTTGCCCGAGGGGGATCGAGTGACTGGCCAGGCTAAATTGGCTCGCGGCCGAAAGGGACTGTGGAGGGGAATCGGCAAGCGGATGCTGCCGAGTTTGCGCTACATTTCTTCGACCGAAGTGCACGCTTACGCCTTTTCGATCGCAGCTAACGCGTACCTTTCCTTTTTTCCTTTCACACTCCTCCTGCTTACCGTTTGCCGACGCTGGCTGGGCTGGGAGAGCGCTTCGCGTGTGATCCTGGAACTTTTGCAGATTCATCTGCCGAAGGGGGCAGACTCCATTATTCGGAATATTTCCCAGCTCGCGGCGGGACGTCCCAGGCTGCAACTCATATCGGTGTTCGTACTCTTCTTCACCAGTTCAGGCGTTTTTCTGCCGCTGGAAGTGGCGTTGAACAAAGTGTGGAGTGTGCCGCAGAACCGCAGTTTCCTTAAGAACCAGGTAATATCCTTCTTTCTGGCGGTGACCACCGGTCTGATGGCCTTGCTTTCGATTCTTCTCTCCGCTGCCGCGCAATGGGTGCTCATCCATGCTCTTGGCTGGATTCTGGCTCCCGGGCTGGTTGGGGCAATCTCGCGCGTCCTCATGGAGACACTCTCCGTGCCGCTCGCCGTCGCCACCTGCTTCGTAATTTACTTTTTCTTACCCAACACCCAGGTGCCGGTAGCCCAGGTACTTCCGGCGGCCATGATCGGTGGTGTTTTGACAGAGGTGGGAAAGCTCGTTTACATGCTGACGTTGCCGCTCTTTCGCTTCCGGGAGGTCTACGGGCCCTATGAGACCTCCGCCACTCTGTTATTCTGGGCCTATGGTGCGGCAATGATGCTGCTCTTCGGCGCGCACCTTTCTGCACGTGGGGTTTTCATTCCCTTGGGCGGCGAGCTTGCATCCCCACCGGCAACCGGAACAATTGAGGATATGGAGACGTAAAATCATTGCCAGATCGCCGTCGCCCCACAGGTCATTCCCGCGAAGGCGGGAATCCAGCCCGCCGGTGGCGCATCTTGCGAGTTTGGAACATGGATTCCCGCTTTCGCGGGAATGACCCTCTACCTCCGAAGGCGGCCGCACATGGAAACTCGAGCCAAGATTCTGGAAATCCCCCGGCTGCTCCGGGACACCTTGGAAAAGGGCGCTCAGGAATATGAAACGCTCGTCCGCCGCGTGCGATGGGGAGAATCGCCCGTCTACATCTGCGGCTGCGGCGCTTCTTTGCCGCTGGGCGCAGCGGGAAGTTATCTGTTCGAATGGATCGCCGGCTGCCTGGCGCTGGCCCGCTCCCCACAAGTTTTTGAAGCCTATTCGGTTTTGGCCCTGCGCCCACGATCGATCGTGCTGGTGATATCAGCATCCGGCGAAGACGCTGAGTCGCTTGAAACGGCGCAGTTGGCTCGCTCGCGTGGCGCCGCGCCCCTGGCGTTGACACGAAGCGCGGACAGCCCGCTGGCCAAAGCCTGTGAGGGCGTTTTCCTGACGCGGGATGAAGGCGCGGAGGATTCTGCGGCGGCTGCGGTTTGCCAACTCGCCGCGCTTTGCCGTATCGCTCTCACCGCAGCGCGCCTGCTCAGGCGCCCGAGCGCCGGCCTTGAGTTGTTGGAAGACGAACTGAAGCGATCACCGGAACAGATGGAGTGGTGTTTCACCCAGCTTCGGGATGCGCTGCGTTCGTTGGCGCTCGAACTGCGCGCGCTCGATCGATTTTGGCTGGTGGGTGGCGGCCTCTATCATCCCGTGGTGGCGCGGATGGCCTGGCGTTCTTGCGCCTCGGGCCAAATGCGAGCGGAAGGAATTGAGGCATCCGACTTCCTTTCGGGCCCGCTGCCGCGTCTCCAGCGCGGCGAGGCCGCCGTGTTCGTCTCAGGCTCGCACCTGAGAGCTAAGCGGCTTGTGCACGAGGCCGCCGCCCAATTCAAAGTCAACGGGGGCAAGTTGTTTTCGATTACCGACACGAACGATCGCGACCTCGCGAATCGCTCCGAAATGGCAGTCTTACTGCCCCCTGCCAGCGAGGTAGGAGGCTCAGTGGTTGCGCTAGCGCTCCTGGAGTTGATGGCGGCATCCGGCGCGAAGCTCCCTCGACCGGCGGCATAACCCTTCCGGTGACGGTGCGGGAAATATATTAACTGAATGTGATTGACTGTTGTGCTCAATTCTGATTTAATTACCGTATGGAACTTGGAAAAAGACTAAGAGCGCTGCGCGAAGCAAAGGGCTTATCGCAAGGTGACATAGAAAGACGGTCCGGTCTCTTGCGTTCCTACATATCACGTGTAGAGGGCGGCTATACTGCCCCTTCCCTTACAACTCTGGAGAAGTTTGCGAAAGCACTGGAGATCGAGCCGTATCAGCTCTTGTTTCACGATGAGGGCAAACCCAGTGCACCCAAGGTTCCAGAGCAGGTTGGCTCGGGGAAACCCGTCAAACGGCTGGTAAAGATGTTCGAAAGCATGTCCAGCGCCAATCGCAAGCTACTCCTGAGCATGGCTGCTAAGCTCAGCAAGCATTAGTCCAGGGCAAGTCCGGGCACAGTAACCAATAGACCTCGGTCCGCAGGCAAAGGTGGTTGTGTGCGCCGCCACAATCGCGGGGAAACGTGGAAGTCGGCGCCCCTCTCCTATCGTGTTATAATCCCGCTATGCTAATCAGCACGAAGTTCACCCACGCTGATCTCCTGGAGACGCCAGACGATGGTAAACGGCGTGAAATCGTCGAAGGGGAACTCTTCGTGACGCCCTCGCCTAACCTCGACCACCAGAGAATTTCAAGAAGAATTGGGTTGGCTCTGGCAAATTATCTGGAAGCCAATCCCGTCGGTGAAATGTTCTATGCTCCAATGGACGTAATTCTGAGCGACTTTGACGTTCTGGAGCCCGACTTACTTGTTGTTCTCAACGAACATCGCGACATCCTGAAGACCTGGGTAGAAGGCACTCCCGACCTGGTGATTGAGATCCTCTCCCCAACCACTTCCAAGCGCGATCGGGGCGTTAAGCTTAAGGCTTATGCACGGCACGGTGTTACTGAGTATTGGATCGTCGATCCCGACCAGAGGATCATTGAAGTCTACCGGCTGGACCGGGAACGATGTCTCGCGCCCCGCATCTTCAGCGAGCCGGAACACATTACTTCTTCTATGCTTCCGGGTTTTTCGCTATCTGTCTCCCGCGTTTTTAACCCTTGAAGCGTCTGGCGGCCAGTGACCCGTCCTCACTAACGACCGCCACGACCCACCAGAAGCTGTTTCAAAGCCGCCCGGCAGACGAAATATTAGTGAATGCTAGTTAGGATCCCCGGCCACCGCTTGAGCGC
>CAWIUZ010000181.1:0-34229 GCA_963838915.1 uncultured Acidobacteriota bacterium | reverse complement strand
TCCCCACAAGCTTCTTAACCGGGGCAAACGTAATCACATATCCCGTCCAGCTTGAGCGATCGGACAATTCCCAACCGAAGCGATAGGCATAGTCAGGATTCCTCCAAATGATCATCACCGTCGCCATTTGCACCTGGAACCGCGCGAAACTCCTCGATCGGACGCTCTCGCAGATGGAAAACCTCCGCATCCCCTCAAACGTCGAGTGGGAACTGCTGGTGGTCAACAACAATTCTACGGATGACACTGATGCAGTAATCACGGGGCATGAGGTCGCCTTGCCCATACGGCGCTTGTTGGAACCCAAGCAAGGCCTCAGCAACGCCCGCAACTGCGCCGTCTGTGCCGCGAGAGGTGATCTCTTGATCTGGACGGACGATGATGTGCTCGTCGAGCCGGAATGGCTCGCAGCATACAACGAAGCCGCAGCCAAGTGGCCGGAAGCCGGTTACTTTGGCGGAGCGATCGAGCCCTGGTTTGAATGCAAGCCACCTGAATGGCTCTTAGAAAACAGCAAGCACCTTGAAGGAATGCTAGTCATACGGGAGCTAGGACCGGATCAACGCTATCTCTTGCTAAACGAATACCCCTTCGGGGCAAACATGGCATTCCGAACCGAGCTCTTGAAGGAAAACCGCTTTGATCCAAATCTTGGGTTAACAGGAAATGACGCGATTCGTGCCGAGGAAATCACGCTCATTCGTGCACTCAACTCCAGAGGAATCCGAGGGGTGTGGGTGCCTCGGGCTCGCGTCAAGCATTTCGTAATCAAACAGAGACTCACTCGTGATTATCTCTGGGAGTTCTTCCGTGGAATCGGACGAACAGCCGTCCGCCGAGACTTCCTGCAGGACGTTCCCCAAGTTGGAGTGACCTGGGGCGGGGTCCCCCGCTGGCTTTTCCGATCCCTAGCCGAATCATGGGTGCAAGCCCAATGGAAACGGCTCAGGTCTCGGACAGAGTGGGTGTTAGCCTATTCACGGGCTGCCGAGGCTTGGGGGATGATCGTGGAGGCCCGTCTACTTGCTAGGAAACGCCCGCCTGTCACCGCGGCAGCCAGCAGTCTCGACGGAATTCTTTGAAGCCGGGCGGCCGCTATCCTAGGTCGCCTTCGTCCCACCGGTGCTCATCGAGACCTGGGTCGTAAGCGTGCTAACTCCGATAATGTATCACGATGATAGCTCGCTGCACATCTATTGCTCTTGTTATTCGATTCGCCTGGGCATTCTAGCGCGATCGGCCGCTTTTGCAGATGGGAAAATGATCTCGGGGAGCCCTAAAATTGTGCTACAAGGAGGCTTCTTCGGGATGGAACTCCTCTCCATGTTAAGACCCACCGGAATCACGGATCGCCCATGCACGATGACGGAGCCGCCTAAAAGAAAGCGTCACTAACTGCACGGAGATGTGGCTAAACCGCGAGAGTAGTATAGCTATGCACAAACCGAGAATCAGTGTCATCATACCGACCTACAATTCGGCACGATTCCTTCCGGAGGCAGTACAGAGTGCCTTGTATCAGACGCTCTCCCCCGACGAAGTGATTGTCGTGGATGACGGATCCACAGACAACACGGAAGACGTCCTCGAACCTTTTCGCGGCCGCGTCCACTACATTCGCCAAGAGAACCAGGGTCCCGCCGTCGCACGGAACCGCGGAATCGCTGAGGCCAAGGGTGATCTCATCGCGTTCCTCGATGCGGACGATGTCTGGTTGCCCGAGAAATCGGAATTACAGGTTAAGGTCTTGTGGGAGAACCCGAGGATAGGGTTGGTCCATTCGTATTATCACCGCCTGGATATGGCAGGACAGCGTATAATGCCGCGTCATAAGATGGGAGATTTTTCCGGTGACTGTTACCTGCAGTTTTTTCGGAGGTGCGGCGTCCAAGTAGCGACGGTTCTCGTGGCGCAAGGAGTGTTTGATGAAGGTAGGAGGATTTGACGAGGCCATCCGGCGGGCTTCTTGCGAGGATTACGATCTTTGGTTCCGGATCGCCCGACATTTTGAACTCGCTTATGTAGATTCCCCCGGCCCTCTACCGCGTTCATTCAAGAAATGCTTCTAAAGACTGCTTAACCATGCTGGAAGCAGAACTTTTTGTTATTAGGAAAGCGCTCGCGGACGATCCGGGGCTTGAGAAAAGAATCGGCCGGCGTGGCGTCCATGATCGCTTTTTTGAACTGTACTCTGCAATGGCTTATCATTACCACGATGCGTTCATGTCAGCCGAAGCCCGGTCTTTTCTAACCAAGGCGTTGCGCCATCATTGGGTCGATCCGTACACGTGGGCCTTGTACCTGGCGAATACATTGCCTTCGAACTATACGCGTGCTCTGAGATCCGTGAAACTGCGCGATAGCCAATCTCCGCCCAGCGCCCGGTGCCGGAGCGAACGAGCCCAGACTCTACCAGAAACACCAGGGTGTTGGGCCGTTGTTTGATGAGTGAGTTGTTCGTTCGAGCGGAGGCACGTCCGTGGCGGTCGGGGAGAGCCTGAGGAATGCTGTGCAAGATGGACTGCATGTGGACAATCAGCCAAAGCGCGTGACGCGGTTTTGTGACCTTGGGAGTCAAAAGCAATTATGAGCTTTGCCATAGCGATTGCGGACCTTTCGAAGCGATACCGTCTAGGCCCTCGTCAGACCGCCTCATACGGGACTCTCCGTGAGTCAATCATGAAAGCTGTGGCTGCCCCCTTGCGTGCGCCTTAAGTCTGCCGATGGATCTTCCCCGCGGCAAGACCCTTCGCCATCGCTGCCGGAAGCATGTACGGCAGAACGAAAAAGGGCGCTGTCCATGCCATCCATATCGATGCGAGCCCGTCCCATCGTATCTTCTGACCCAGCCCCCGGCTTGACCGGCGCCGGGCAAGCCGAAACCCAGACCGCCAAAGCCCGGCACTCCATTGATAGGGGCAGCGATCTCCAGCCTGTCTTCACTGCTGAACATCATGCAGGCAAAAAGCTTGGGAAGCAATTCATTATTGTATTCTCCCACATTCGGCGCATGGGATATGGCCGCATCCCAATTGGCGCTGATAACGGTGCCGTCAGGAATGATGAAATCAATCGAGTACCAGGGTTCCGGCGCAAACCGGCAGGTCCCAGAAACCATGGAAATCCCGCCCTGGGCGCGAAGAAGTGATAGTGGGTATTCTCCAGGTGTGTCCAGCCATGGCCCGCATAAGTCATGGCGCCGGGCGTCCCTGTGGCGGCGTTAATCAAGGTGGGATCGAAGTTCGAAAGACGATTGAACGCTTCTCCGTATCCCGATTGAATAACCCACCGCACTCCCGCCGATAGAGTCAGGTTGGGACGGACCTTGTACTCGTCCTGTACAAAGGGCTGCGCGCTCCACATCCGCTGCCCTATGGTCGGGGTGTCGCCGACGCTCCAGGTGTCCGGCAGGCCGAGGAGGAAATCAGCGAAACCTTCGCCCGCGCTGTTTGGGTCGGCCGGGTTGCGGCTAAAGGCGCCGCTGAAATCGAACGCGCCTTCCTGAAACCCGTTCCCGTTGTACCAATCCCTGGTAAGCTCGCCGCCCCATTTGATCACGTGCTTGCCCTTGACCCAGGTGAAGTCGGCCGCAGGACCAAAGCCCACCTCGGTGTCCTCCCCTTCGCCGGAAAACCCAAGGTTGGGGTTGGTGGACAGCGTACCTTCAATGCTAATGGTTGGAAACATATCCGCAACCGGGTTCGCGAGGCCCAGCTTCTGGGGCCAGCCTTTGCCGAAATTGACTGTGTAGGACTGGCCGTACTCGCGCGCCAGAGAAACGCGAAATTCACCCACCAGGTGTGGGCTGATGGTCCAAACATCGGTAATCTCTGACTGGTACTCTTTGATGTGCCACCCGTCGTTGTCAATTACAGGATCCGCAGCCGGATAGCCAAGTCCCGCGTGCACGACTTCAATATTGCCCGTCAGCCGCTGCGACGAGGTGATGTTGTAGTCGATCTTGGTGTTCCACCATTTGCCCGGCTCCGTTACGCGGTCTACCCAGTAGAAGTTGTTGGCGATCCCCGGCAGGTTAGGCTGCGGGTAATTCGCCGCGATGGCGGCCGATACCTTGTCGAACCTAGCCTGGGGAATCGTATTGTTCTGGAACGGTTGGTTCGTGCAGTTGCTATTCTGACAGGTCAGAGTGGCAGGATCGTAGATTGTGTTAAATTGCGTGGGGTCGAACTTGCCCGCGAGCATATCAGGCGTAGGGAATGTAGCGTAGGCGGGATAATCACTAATGTTGGTGTTCTGCTGGTAGTTGAAGTGAAAAAACAGCCTCTCCCGCTTGATCGGTCCGCCGATTGACCCGCCGAACTTGTTCCAGCGAAGAGGCGTTTGGGGGCCTTGCGTAAACCAGTTGCGGTCGTCAAATATGTTGTTTTCGACATATTCGAACGCGTCGCCGTGAAATTGGTTAGTGCCGCTCTTGGTCACCACGTTAAAGACCGAAGTTCCATTGCCGTATTCGGCCCCGAAGTTCGCGGTGAGCATCTTGATTTCCTGAATGTCGTCCAAGGCAGGCTGCATCCAGTCAGGATTCACATCCATGACCAGAAAGGCGCGTCCGCCGTCAACCTGCCAGTTCGAGTTCAAACCTCCCATACCGTTGACGCCCACGTTCGATCCGTTGGCGCCCCCATAATTCATCGCGGATCCACCCTGGTTCACGCCGGGCATTATCGCCAGGAAGTTGTACCAGCTCGCGCCGACATTGGGGAGTTCGGTCACCGGCGCCGCCGTCAGCGTGGTGCTCTGTTCCGCATTCTCGGTTTGAACCAGTGCCACCGGCGCCGTCACCGTAACGGACTGTGTGGTGGCTCCAACTTCGAGCTGGGCGTTCAGCGTGATGGTCTCGAGTCGCATATCGACGTTGCTTCGAATGAATTCTTTAAATCCCTCTTTGGAGAAGGTAACGGAATACGGTCCTACCGGCACCGAGGGCGCATCGTATAAGCCCGTCGCATCGGTCGTCGTGCGCTGAACCACGCCCGTCGCAAGGTTTTTGATAGTAACGACGACCCCTGGAATCACTCCTCCCGATGAATCCGTCACCGTTCCCCGGATCTCGCCGCTTTGCCGGCTTTGGCCGGCCGCCAAGCCAACTGAAAGCAATATCGCCAGTAATGTAACCCCTGCTATCCGCAAGCCTCCCACGGAAGGCGTTGGAACAATCATTGTTTTTCACCTCTGATTAATTTCGACCGGGGACTCGACGCAAAGAAAATAACGTTGCACGACACAGAGGCAGGGGCGCGTTATTACAATTCTGCCTGAACCCAGAGTGCAGACGAAAAGACTTTCAGCCGATACGCAAATCTCATCGCCTCTATGTTAGACCATAGCCTCAGTCTGTCAAGTGACGCGAGATGGCGGACCAGGGTCGCGTCAAAGTTGCCAGAGTTGTCATCCTGAGGCCCGTTCTCCAGGGCCGAAGGATCTCAGCAGTTCGTTTGGGTGATGAGAAGAGCCAACTACGGAGATCCTTCGGGGCCTGCGGCCCCTCAGGATGACACTTTCCGGCGACTTTGACGCGAGCCTGAACGGCGGTCTGACGCAGATCCCTGGCGGCTTCATGATCGCACAGGACTTTATGTCTCTGCGCGTATTTCTCTTGACAAACGCGACCGTATAGGCTAGAGTTGTCTGGTGGGGTTGGGCAGGCGGCCAGGGCCTGCCGGGTAGGTTATGCCGGGAAGTCTCTATCTGTTTTCCTCTCCAGTCCGTTCCTCCGATATCTGCCATCAATCACAGTCAAAATGTCGAGCAGTTGCTTGTAGGGGGACGGCTTGCCGTCCCCTAATGAACGGGGTAGGGCAAGCCCTACCCCTACACCCTCGGAGCAGCGGTAGGGGCGGTTCGCGAACCGCCCTTACGTTGGATTCAGGGAACAAAGCGAGAATGTCTATGAAAACAAAGGACGAGGTTAAAAAGTGGGGCAGTGAAGGGGCGGAGAGGGGGGATCCATAGGCGCAACGCAATGGAAGGGGCGGTTCGCGAACCGCTCTTCGTCGACAGCATGAAACTCAGGGAACAAAGCGAGAATGTCTATGAAAACAAAGGAAAATGACAAAAAGTCAGCGGGCCCGGGCCGCATTCCCCCCTCATCATCGAGCACGGTTTGACAACTTGCGGGGCATCAACGAAGATGGGTTTAGGGGAGCAAGGGCACTTTCGAAGCGAGGACTGCGGAGATCCTTCGTCGTCCGTCGGCTGACGGACTCCTCAGGATGACAGGCCTGGGGGGAATTCCGGAGTTCCCCCGAAAGTCACGTCATTCCCGCGAAAGCGGGAATCCATGGGGCTGAAAAATGGACCCCCGCCTTCGCGGGGATGACGCCGTTGATTTTCATTGCCTCGAGTGGGCCGCAGGCCCATGAGAACTCCTCAGGACGACGGCCCCGGGGCAGATTTGCCAATGACGCGCGAAGAGCAAAGGCTCGAGGAGTCCCGCCAGCGGACGGCTCACTGGAAGCGCTGGGGTCCGTACCTGAGTGAGCGCCAGTGGGGGACAGTTCGCGAGGACTACAGCGCTGACGGCAAGCCCTGGGAGTATTTTCCGCACGATCGTGCGCGCTCGCAAGCTTATCGCTGGGGCGAGGACGGGATCGCCGGCCTTTCGGACCGGCATCAGCTGATCTGCTTTGCCCTCGCGATGTGGAACGGCCGCGACCCCTTTTTGAAGGAACGGCTTTTCGGACTCACGGGAGACGAAGGCAATCATGGCGAGGACGTGAAGGAGTATTACTTCTATCTGGACTCGACGCCCACCCATTCTTACATGAAGTTCCTCTACAAATATCCTCAGTCCGCCTTTCCCTACGATCAACTCGTTCGAGAGAACCGGCGGCGGGGACGGAAGGATCCGGAATTTGAACTTGCCGATACGGGAGTCTTCAACGAGAGCAGGTACTTCGACGTTTTCGTAGCCTATGCCAAGGCCAATCCTGAAGACATCCTGATTCGCATCAGCGCCTATAATCGCGGCCCGGAAAGCGCGGAACTTCACTTGTTGCCCACGCTATGGTTCCGCAACACCTGGACATGGACCGGGGACACGCCGCGCCCTGCGCTCACGCGCCCGAGCGGGCTCGCGGGGGTGACGGCCATCGAGGCCGTGCATGAGTGCTACGGAAGGCGGTGGCTGGTCTCGGAGGGCGCGCCGCAATTGCTCTTCACTGAGAACGAGACCAATTGCGAGCGGCTCTACGGCACGCCCAATCGAACGCCTTTTGTGAAGGACGGCATCAACGAATACCTGGTTAACGGCCAAGCCGGCGCGGTGAATCCCGCGGAGACGGGCACCAAGGCCGCGGCGCATTATCGGCTGAATATTGCGCCCGGCGAGAGGGCGGTGCTCCGTCTGCGCTTCACACCGCAACAGCCCGCCGTGGAGTTGTTGAACAAGCAGTTTGAGACGACCTTCAATCAGCGGATTGCAGAGGCCGATGAATTCTACGCAAAGGTCATTCCCCAAAGTCTGTCCCCGGACGCGCGCAACGTGCAGCGCCAGGCGCTGGCGGGGATGCTCTGGTCAAAGCAGTTTTATCACTACGACCTGCATCTCTGGATGAAAGGCGACCCGGCGCTGCCGCCTCCTCCCTGCGAGCGGTATCAGGGCCGGAACCGCCAATGGGACCACCTCTATAACGGCGACGTTATCTCCATACCCGACAAGTGGGAGTATCCCTGGTATGCCTCCTGGGACTTGGCCTTCCATTGCGTGGCGCTGGCGCTGGTGGACCCCGACTACGCCAAGGAGCAGCTCATCCTCCTCTTGCGGGAGTGGTACATGCATCCGAACGGCCAGCTTCCCGCTTACGAGTGGGAGTTCAGCGATGTTAATCCGCCGGTGCACGCCTGGGCGGCCTGGCGCGTTTACAAGATTGAAAAGCGCCGGCGGGGCAAAGCCGATCGCGAGTTCCTGGAAAAGATCTTCCACAAGCTGCTGCTGAATTTCACCTGGTGGGTCAACCGCAAGGACCCGGATGGAATGAACGTCTTTGAAGGCGGATTCCTTGGCCTGGACAACATCGGCGTGTTCGATCGCTCGAAGCCCTTGCCGACCGGCGGCCACATCGAGCAATCCGACGGCACAAGCTGGATGGCCATGTACTGCCTGAATATGCTGGCCATCGCCATGGAACTGGCGCGTCAGGACTCCGCGTACGAAGACGTGGCCAGCAAGTTCTTCGAGCACTTTGTGTATATTACCAAAGCGATGAATAACCTGGGAGGACACGGTTTTGCTTTGTGGGATGACGAAGACGGCTTTTACTACGACGTGCTGCACCTGCCCGAGGGGAAGCATCACTTCCTGAAGGTGCGATCCATGGTCGGGCTGATTCCGCTGTTCGCGGTGGAAACATTCGAGCCGGAAGTGGTGGACAAGCTCCCTGGCTTCAAGCGGCGCATGCAATGGTTTCTCGAAAATGTCCCCGGCGTTCCCACGCACATCGCCGAAACGCAGCGGAACGCCCGGGGCGGCGTGCGGCGATTGCTTTCCATTGTGAGCTCGGAGCAGCTGGTTCGGGTTTTGCGCTACATGTTGGATGAAAATGAGTTCCTCTCGCCGTATGGCGTGCGCGGGGTATCCAAGTGGCACCGCGATCATCCCTACGTGCTCGACTTTAACGGGCAGAGCTACCGCGTCGATTACGAGCCCGGCGAATCGCAAACCGGCCTCTTCGGTGGGAACTCCAATTGGCGGGGGCCGGTGTGGTTCCCGCTGAACTTCCTGCTGATCGAGACGCTGCAGAAATTCCACTATTATTACCAGCAGGAGCTGAAGGTGGAGTGTCCGGCGGGCTCCGGCCAGTTGATGGCCCTTTGGGACGTCGCGGCGGAGCTTTCCCGGCGGCTCACCCGCCTCTTCCTGCGAGATCCGGATGGACGGCGGCCCGTCTACGGTGAGACTGAACTCTTCCAGGCCGATCCGCACTGGCGGAACTTGCTTCTGTTCCACGAGTATTTTCACGGAGACAATGGCGCTGGCCTAGGGGCCAGCCACCAAACCGGCTGGACGGGGCTGGTCGCGAAACTCCTCCAGCAGAGCGGGGAGTGATGGTAACGTTGAGATCCTTCGGAAGTGACCCCTCACACGGCCCGCTCCGGCTGATGACTGCGCCGGCAGCGGGCAACCCTCTCCCCAAGGGAGAGGGCTGAAATCAATCGTCGCTGGCGGCCCCCTCCCTTGGGGAGAGGGTGGCGAGAGTAGCGAGCCGGGTGAGGGGTTTCTTCCCATCGACCCTCGCAACTTCGGAATTCGGGCTTAATCCCGCCAATTGCGCGTCCGCGGCCTTTCGCCTATAATGAAATCTCACCGCTGGAGGCAGGGTTTTTCTTATGCCCACACCCATTGTGCAAAAGCTTCAGGAAGAAATTCTGGCGCTCGAGCATGAATTGAATCACGAACTCCCCAAAGAGTTGAAGCGCGCCCGCGCTCTCGGCGACTTGAGTGAGAACGCCGAATTCCACATGGCCAAGCAGCGCCAGGACTACGTTGGGGCGCGGCTCGCCCAGCTTAAGCGGAGGCTGGCGGAGCTCTCAATGGTCAATCTCAGCAATATTCCTAAGGACAAGATCGCCTTTGGCTCAAAAGTGGTCTTATATGATATTGACCGGGACGCTGAGATCGAGTACAAATTGGTGACGAGCGAAGAGGCGGACGTCAGCAAGGGTTTGATCTCCACCACCTCGCCCATTGGTCGTGGTCTGATGGGGAAGAAGCCCGGCGATGCGGTCAAGATCGCGACGCCCAACGGTGCTCGGGAGTTCGAAATCCGGGCCGTGCAGACCATCTATGATCAGTCCGAAGCGTAGAAAGTTGGCGTAACCGCGTGGTCAGTGAGAAAATCGGCGACACGCTAGGTCGTGTGCTCGACGCCATCGTGCGTGGCTTTGCGGCCAGCGGCGTGAACCCTAATTTCCTGACCTTTATCGGGTTTGGAATCAATCTGCTGGCTGCGTATCTCTTTGCCTACGGCTATTTTCGCTGGGCTGGCCTCACCATCATTCTGGCCGGGGTGTTCGACATGACGGACGGCCGCGTGGCGCGCCTCGAGGGCCGCGTCACGCCGTTCGGCGGGTTCTACGACTCCGTGATGGACCGTTATTCCGACCTGTGCTTGTTGATCGGATTGCTGATCTACTACGGGCGCATCAACCGGTTTCTCTACGTATCCCTCGTCGCCGTGGCCATGATCGGCTCCGTCATGGTGAGTTACACCCGAGCGCGAGCCGAAAACGTGATTCCCTCTTGCAAAGTGGGTTTTCTCGAGCGGCCCGAACGCGTCGTGCTTATCATCATCGGCGCCATGTTTGATCGTATGGCCCCGGTGCTCTGGCTAATTGCCGTGCTCTCCAACGTCACGGTGATTCACCGCATCGCCCACACCCGCCAGGAAGCGCGGAAACGCACTGCTTGAAGGTAGCGGAAGCGCCGCGCCGTTCCTGCCCCCGCGGCAATCCACCAGCCCCAACCCCTCGTCGTCTGAGGAGGGGAGTTCGTGATTCCCTTCCCCAAGGTAAGTAGTTGCAAGGGGTGGTTGACGCGAGTTCCTGTACCCTTTGTTTGGAGTACCGGACCGACCACTTGCCAACGACAAAGCCTTGTGAAATGGGGTAGAATCGGGCTGAACGACTCCGTTCTCAGGTCCGCCAAACGAAGAGGAACAACGCCCCTATGCCCAACCCGCGGAGCCGCAAGCATTCTAAGTCTGCCAACTCAGTGGTCCGGCTGGCCGCCCTGCCGGCGCTTTGGCTCTTGGTGGTTCACCCGATGCCGGCGTGGGGACCGACGGGCCACGGCCTGGTGAATAATTGGGCCGTCCAAACCCTGCCGTCCGAGATGCGCGCCTTCTTTGACGCGAATCGCCAGTATCTCGTCGAACACGCCGACGATCCCGACCTTTGGATGAAGAAAGACCGCTACGAACGCAAACGCCACTATATCTATTTGGATAAGTACGGCATCTTTCCATTCCTGGAGCTGCCGCATTCGTTTAAGCAAGCCGTCCAGAACTACGGATCGGGGCGAGTCAATCGCGACGGCGTACTTCCCTGGCAGGTGGGAGAATCCAGCCTGCGCTTAACAGAAGCGTTCAAGTCTCGCAACTGGGATCAGGTGAAGCTGGCGGCGGCGGTACTTGCCCACTACGTGGCTGACGCGCACGATCCGCTGCACCTCACACGGAACTTCGACGGGCGACTCACCCGCCAGACGGGTTTAGATGACCGTTTTGAGGCGCGCCTCTTGGACCGATACTCGAGGTTTTTTATCCTCCATCCCGGAGACGCGGTGAAGATCGAGGACCCCACCGAATATGCTTTCCAGGCCTGCCTCGAGGCATATACCTTGCTAGACTCCGTCATCCTCGCGGACATGCGCGCCCGCGAGCGCCTGCCCGATTATACCGACGAGTACTTCGATCGCTTTTATTCGCAGATCGGCGCCACCGTAATGAGGGCCATCAACGATTCAGCACACGATGCAGGGTCCTACTGGTATACGGCCTGGCTCAATGCGGGGAAGCCCGAGCTGCCGGCACGATAAGAGACCAGAAGGCGGAAAGCAAGAAGGCAGAAAGCAGAAGGCGGAAAGCAGAGCACCGGAGCCGGCGGGAAGGCGTTCAGAACCAGTGGAGCTTCGAAAGTCGGCAGCAGTCTTGTTCGGTATCACTTTCGTTATATCTTCTTGAATTTGGAATCTTGAATTTTAAATCGCGCCTTTGCCGTCTCCTTCGTTTCAGGCTTGGCCTTGGACTGTGCCTGCTGCCTTCCGCCTACTGCTTTCTACGTACGAGCGAGGGAGTGCCGTGCAACAGCCCGCCACGCAACTTGAATCCTTGATCCGCCGTCTTCCTAAAGTGGAGTTGCACCTTCACCTGGAGGGAAGTGTCCAGCCTGAAACCCTGCAAGAACTCTCACGTTCCAAGGGCCGTCTCGAGAAAGAGACGCATGGCTGGGTCTCCGAACGCGCAGATCAGGGATACCGTTACAGGAACTTTCAGGATTTTCTCCAGGCGTTCAAGCTGGTGACCTTACTACTGGAAACTCCGAGCGACTATGCCCTGGCCACCACGCGGTTGATCGAGCGACTGGCAAGCCAGAATGTAAAGTATGCGGAGATCATCTTTGCCGCCGGTGTGGTGCTATGGAAGAAACAACCGCTCGAGGCTATCTTCGAGGCAGCAAGTTCAGCGGCGCGGGCGGCGCAGCAGGTCTGTGGGGTGCGGGTGCAGTGGATTTTTGATGCCGTCCGCCATTTCGGCGTCGAGCATACGCGCCAGGTGCTCGACTGGGCCGGGCGTCTCCGGCCTCTGGGCGTTGTGGCGTTGGGAATCGGCGGTGATGAAGCGCGCGGTCCGGCGGAGCTTTTCCGGGAAGTTTTCAGCGAGGCGCGCGCCATGGGTTTGCACGTTGTTGCCCATGCCGGAGAAGCCTGCGGGCCGGAGAGCGTCCGCCAGGCCGTCGAGGCGCTGGGCGCCGAGCGCATCGGGCACGGACTCACCGCCGCGCGCGACCCTGCTGTGCTCGACTTGCTCCGTGAGCGCCGGATTCCACTCGAAGTCTGCCTTACCAGCAATGTCGCTACCGGAGTGCTGGAGCGCGTCGAAGACCATCCCTTGCCCCAGTTCCTGGGGGCCGGCGTGGCGGTGACCTTGAACACCGACGACCCGGCGATGTTCGGGACGGATCTGGTGAATGAGTATTCACTAGCCGCGAAAACCTTCCGGCTTACGCCCGAGCAGATTCTTCACATAGCCCAAAATGCCGTGCGCGCGTCCTTCCTGTCGGAAGAGGAAAAGGTGGAATTGCTGGGCGTGTTGACAGTAGCCTAGAGCGGCGGGCGCACACATGTATGTCTGTCATCCTGAGGAACCGCAGGCGGTCCTGAGTGCAACGAGGGAAGGATCTCCGGAGTTCGTCGAAATTACAACTGCCGAGATTCTTCGCTTCGCTCAGAATGACAGTGTGCCGGCATTTTTCCGCAAGCTGCTAGTTATCTTGGGTCAGTGGGGCGGACGTTGCGGAGTTGCCGCCTGGTTCTCGATGCCTCAACCCACTCCGGGAAATGTGAATCGGGGCGCGAGCTTCGAGTGCCGCGCTCGTTCATTTTTGAGTACAATGGCGCGGCGATGCTGAGCGAAGCCACAGTCCGCCAGTTGCTCGCACCGTTCGGGCTGACCTTGAACGGCGAGCAGATCGGCCAAGTGGTCTCTTATTTGGAATTGCTGCTGCGGTGGAATGAGAAGATCAACCTGACGAGTATCCGCGACCCGTCGGATTGCGTGCAGCGGCATTTTGGGGAGAGTCTTTACCTTGGACTCTCGGTGGAGTTGAGCGGCAGGTTGTTGGATATTGGAAGCGGGGCCGGGTTTCCGGGGTTGTGCTTGAAGATCCTTTTTCCGGAACTCTCGGTGACCCTGCTCGAGCCGGTGGCGAAGAAGCGGGCGTTTCTCAAAGAGGCAGCGAGGGTGTGCGGAATGGGCGGCGTGGAAGTGCGGCGCGAACGCCTGGAGGAGTTTGCTCGCTTGCTTGGCGCGGGGGAGGCGTATGACTCGGCGACGGCTCGCGCGGTGGGGAATTTGGCGGAGCTTATTCCGCTCGCTTCGCGCTGCCTAAAGCCGCGGGGCCTGCTTTTCCTCTGGCTGAGCGGCCGGCAGGCAAGAGAGCTAGGCTATCATCATAGCGGGGTGAGAAGGGTGAAGAGTCTGCGCGTGCCCGGCGGCGCCGAGGGTGAAATCTGGTGGGGAGAGAACGGCGTTGCAGAACCGGCCGGTAGTGGAAACGGGGATACGTGAGAGGACGTGCGCTTGGAAGGCTCTCTTTGCGAGCTTTTCGTGCTTTGCGCCTTTGCGTGAAACCGGTCTGGGTTCAAGCGGGTGCGATAGGTCGACCAGTGCCGGAATGTTTCACGTGAAACATGATCGTGTCCGGTCAACCTCGACCCCGGACGCAACTCCACACGTTCCACGTGAAACATCTTGCACTTGCGTTATTCACCCGCTTTTGATACATTCGCTCTGACTCTTGACAGGAAGGTGCCTTTGGGACGAGTCATCGCCATTGCCAATCAAAAAGGCGGCGTCGGCAAGACAACTACCGCCATCAATCTTGGGGCAGCGCTCGCTCGCAACGAAATGTGGACCCTGATCATCGATTGCGATCCCCAAGCCAACACCACAGGCGGCCTCGGCCTCGCCCGCGACCCCGCGCGCAAGACGCTGTACAACGCGCTCCTGCTCGATCTGCCCCTCAAGGAGCTTGTCCTCAACACCGCGGTCGAGGGACTTCACCTTATCCCCTCGAACAAGAATCTGGTCGGCGCCACGCTCGAACTTGCCGATCGCCCCGACCGAGAGAAAACCCTCCGCAAGAAAATGGAGAGCTTCCGCAACGAGTTCAACTACATCCTTCTGGACTGCCCCCCCGCGCTCGATCTGCTCACCCTCAACGCACTGGTCGCGGCGGATTCGGTCATAGTTCCGGTACAGTGCGAGTATTTCGCACTGGAAGGAGTTTCCGAACTCATCGACACCCTGATCCGTATCAGGCGTTCTCACAATCGCAGCCTGGCGGTGGAGGGCATCCTTCTCACTATGTTCGACGAGCGTACCAACCTCGCGCACCAAGTCCGAGACGATCTGCGGGATTTCTTCGGAGATCAAGTCTTCTCGACCGTGATACCGCGAAACGTCCGCTTGGCCGAGGCGCCCAGCTTCGGCCAGCCCATCTTTCTTTACGATCCCGATTGCAAGGGAGCTTCCAGCTATCTCGAGCTAGCAAAGGAGGTTATCAGCCATGTCGAGAAAGGTGTTGGGCCGGGGACTGAACGCCCTCCTTCAAACGGTTGAGACTGCTACGGCCGGCCTCGAGCAGGTGCGCCTCGACCTCATTGATCCCAACCCGTTTCAGCCGCGCCGGGACTTCCCTGAGGACACTCTTGCGGAGTTGGCCGATTCCATCCGGTCGAGCGGCGTCATCCAGCCCATCCTTGTGCGCCGGAACGCCGCCCTCCCGGGCCGCTTCCAGCTCGTTGTGGGCGAGCGACGGTGGCGCGCCGCCCGGCTCGCCGGGCTCGAGACCGTCCCTGCGGTCGTTCGCGAGCTTGCGGACCAGGACGCCCTGGAGTTCGCCCTCGCCGAGAACCTGCTTCGCCGCGACCTCAATCCCATCGAGGTGGCCCATGCCTATCGGGCGCTCCAGGATGAGTTCCACCTCAGCCACGAACAGGTTGCCGAGCGCCTCGGCGTTAACCGCTCGTCAGTAACAAACATGCTGCGCCTCCTGCGCCTCCCACAAGGCGTCCAAGACATGATCACCAGAGAGGAAATTACCTACGGACATGCGCGCGCACTTCTCGCGCTCGATTCCGAGGCGGCCCAACTACAACTTGCGGCGAGGATTGCACAACAAGGCCTTTCAGTGCGCGAAGCTGAGAGTTTGGCGGCGCCCCGGCAGCAAAAACAGCGGGAGCCGCCGAGCGAGGCGAAGCCGCCTATGGACCCAAACGTCCGCGCTGCCGCCCAGGAACTGGAGCGCACGCTTGGTACGCGCGTCAAAATCCGTGGCGATGGCCGCCGCGGAGCTATAGAAATCAGCTACTTCTCTTCTGAAGATCTCAACCGGATTTACGACTTGATCGTGAGGCAGTAGTTCGTTGTATTATATCGCTCGGACACTGACGGGGTCCTCGAGCCCCCGATGGGAGGCAACGATGCCATTCGGCTTAGGAAAGTCCAGACGAAACCAACTGCCTGAACTCTCCGGCGACTGGGTCGGCTGGCTCGACCCAGGCGTAGAGGTTGAGGGGAAAATGAAGGTGACCTCCGGCCTGTTCCGTGTCAACACTCACTTCAAAGGGGAGATCACCTCCGAAGGTGCGGTGGTCGTCCACGACCAGGGCGAAGTGGACGGAGACATTCGCACCCGGATCCTCAGCGTCACTGGCAAAATAAAAGGGAACGTCCACGCCTCCGAACACCTGGAAATCAAGGAACACGGCGTGGTCCTTGGCTCAATTTACACGCCGTGCCTGCTCGTCGAACCCGGAGGCTTCTTTGACGGCCAATGCCACATGCCCACGCCCGGACCCGCGACCCAGGTCGCGACTGCCTCTGAAAGCAAAAGTAACGCTCAACAAACTGCGGCGCCGGCGGCAGACGTCCCGGGGTCGCACTGAAACGCCTCGGATGCGCCGACGTCTCATGTCTTACCTTCCCGGCGCCTCCGCCGAGGACCTTTTTGCAACCCGCCAGCCCATACTAGGCTCTGTTATGTCATGTCACGTATGTAGGCTCTTAACTGAGTGGGGCGCCGCCTCGCAACGTTCGCTTCACTGCGAGACCGGCGACTACAGGCGGGCCCTTCCGAGGTCAAGGGTGGATGCGCCCTTGTTCCTGGCGCTCCGCGCCAATTGTGTCGAACGCCCTTGAGGTCGGAAGGGTGCCTGTATAATTAGGAGCCGGTGAAGCGAACCGCGTGGGGAAGGGAAGCAGGAGGAGGGGGAACTGCAGATAAAAGGCTGAAAAATTGCGCTCTTAACAAAACTTATTAAGTGTTATGACGTGGAGAGCCACCGGCTCTCCAAGCAACCTTTTGCGCGTGGAGCAACCCTGCGGCACGCGCGGGAAGGGAAAGCGACCTCGTGCTTAACCGGACATAAAGGGCGTTATGTTGTACTATCGCCTTGGTGCGCCAGACTCCGCGTCTCCTCGTGAAGACACCATGAAACTCTTTCATGGATGTGGGGGCACAACAACAACCGAGACTACTATTCCGACGACCGATAGAACAACTCCCACCGCGGCGAGTGCGGTAGTCAGTAGATTAGTTAGGTCACCGTTTGCGTCGGCATTGGCTTTCCACGTCTGGCCGGCCACGATATTTGCCCAATTTTGCTTTATTTCGTCGTTTTGCCCGGAGTTATTCCAATCATCATCGCGAGAGCCAGATTCAAAGGTGCCGAAGACTTGTCCCTGATGTTCAAATGTGTACGCCGTGTTTGTTGAGTCTTTCACTACCCAGACTAATTGCATATTGTACTGAGTCGCTCCTGAATCGTGAAAATGTCCCGAGAAAGTGTAAGTACCGTCGCTGTGAATCGTAAGGTGAGCATTTCCTCCAACTGGCACACCGTTACCAAACGTTATTGAAGGCCAGTCGAAATCTAATTGAGTGGTTGGTGGAGGCTGAGCTAGGCCCCAGACTGAACCGTCGCCGCCGACCGCAATGCTCGCCAGTGTCCCCGGAACATTCTGGAACTTTCCCCCTGTAAACTGCCAGACACTTGAATCTGGAGCAATTCCCCAGACTGCGTTTGCATTACCGACCGCAATGCTCGCCAGTGTCCCCGGAACATTCTGGAACTTTCCCCCTGTAAACTGCCAGACACTTGAATCTGCGGCAACGCCCCAGACTGAACCGTCGGCACCTACGGCAATGCTCGCCAGTTTCCCCGGAACATTTTGGAACTTTCCCCCTGTAAACTGCCAGACACTTGAATCTGGAGCAATTCCCCAGACTGCGTTTGCATTACCGACCGCAATGCTCGCCAGTGTCCCCGGAACATTCTGGAACTTTCCCCCTGTAAACTGCCAGATCCGAGAATCTGAAGAAAGCCCCCAAACTGAACCGTCGGCACCTACGGCAATGCTCGCCAGTTTCCCCGGAACATTTTGAAACTGTCCTCCAGCAGTAAACCGCCAGACACTTGAATCTGGAGCAATTCCCCAGACTGAACCGTCGCCGCCGACCGCAATGCTCGCCAGTGTCCCCGGAACATTCTGGAACTGCGGTGTTGGAGGTAGAGGATTGTTCGTGCCAACAAAAACCCAAACACTTGAATCTGGAGCAATTCCCCAGACTGCGTTGGGCATGACTGCAATTTGTGAGAGATTGCCGGGAATCGATAGCATCTGGGTTGTATCGAGCTTGAAGATGTTCATGTTTATCTCCTCAGACGGCATTTACCAGGCCGGACGGAGTGTACCACATTCGCCTCGATTCTGGGCAAGTTATTGGGACCGAGGAGCAATTCCAATTTACGACTGGTACGAACGTGGCTCAGTCGCGGCAGGGCACGATTGAAATCCGTTAAGGCGGTGGCGAGACGTTCTCTGAGAGAACGGGCGAACGTCGGCGCATCGACCGGCTTGCCCAATTCTTCATAGTGCAGGATGCGGCGCCGCTCGTTAGTCCAATCGGCCGGCATGTCCTCGCTCGGATTGCGGAAGGCAAAGGACCCTTCCACCCAAATCTCCTTGTATTTCAGCGCGCGCTGGTGGTTGCGCGGGACAAGTTAAAAGAGTTTATAGCCAAGAGCTTTAAGATCGAGGACATCATTTGACCCACTCAGCAACTTCGATCCAAGCCCCCCTTGTGTTTCTGCTGGTTGAAAGGAACAGGCACCTCTCTTTAAGGCCTGAGCGGTGATCGTTTCACAAAGGACCATTTATGAAACACGCGGGAGCTAATGCCGGCGCTGATTAGGACAAGAGGAATTTGTTGAGTTTCGCATCCACCGCGGCTCGCGGACGGCTGTAGCGGCGAAGGCTCGCCTGGATGACGCGGGTCTTGTCGTTCTCGGTGCCCTGGCGCGCGAAAGCGGGAAATGTTCTCACCGTCATGGGGCCCTGGTGCTGGCCCGGCCGACCTGGTTTGGCGCTCATCGTGCGGCTGAACGTCTTATAGTCGGGGAGATCCTGAAGGTTCGACGCCGGTAGGACGGTGGCGAACTCCCGCGTGAGCGTTTGTGCGTCCTCACCACCGACGCGGAAGCTGATGACCGTCGCGCAATTTCCGAAAACCGCGTCAATAGATTCCATGGGCAATTGAGTGATGACCTGTGTTGCGCGGGCGGCGCATCTATAATGTGCGCCACCCCCGCTAGGCGAACTTCCGGCGCGGACACAGTCTATGATAAACTTGAGTCACCCACAATACGGGTGAGAGAATTATTGTGTGGTGTCTCTAGTTTGGAGCGGCGGCACATGGAGCATTTCCCCAGTTCGTTCCCGCGCCGGTCGATGGTTCTTCTGCTTGCTTGGCTGAGTTTAATCATTTTCGCAGAAGCGCAAACTGTCTCAAACAACACAGACCAATCATGGACTGTCACCACGGTCGCGAAAGGTCCTGGCGCGCCTTTACGAACGACCGAGAAATACAGCAAATCCGGCGGCAGAATCCTGTGTGAAAAGAATGTGGAGGTGCTCGGTCCCGACGGGTACCGCCCTTCTTTTTATGTTGAGACAGAAACAGACCAGGAAGACGCCACCACTACGCGCTCAATCCAGCACAGCTACAGACCGGATGGTAACGGGGGGAAACAACTGGTGCAGGTGACCGAAGAGGAAGCAAAAGATTTGCCCAACGGCGAATCCGACGTGGTTCGAACGACATCGAAACCCAATCCCGGAGGAGATCTCCAGATCGTCGAGCGCGACGACGTCGAGACAAAAAAGGGTGGTCCGGATACGCAGGAGACCAAGAGCACGGCTTACCGGACCGGTAGCGCCGGCAAGAGTAGCGACACTCTGGCTCCGGCCCGGCAGACCGATGAACAGCGCAAGCGAGGCGACAACGATCATACAGAAACGACGAAGACGACAAAGTGGGTGGACTCCGGGAACGGTGGCTTGAAACTCGCCGAGATGAGTGAAAAGGTGGTCAAAGAAGAGGGCGAGAACCGAAATAGCGAAGAACACGTTTGGCTTCCGGACCTCAACGGTAACCTTTCGGAGGTTTCACAGACCGTCGTTAAGGATAAGCAAGGTCACGGGCAGAACGTGGAGACGGCTGAGACCTATTCGATCGATGTTCCTGGCAAGGGTCGCGATGGTCAGTTTCATCTGATCCAGCGCGTTACGACTGTGCGGAGTGGCGACGCAGGTCGAACCACCACCGAGCAACAGATGGAGCAGATTGATCCGGTTGGCCTGGATTTGAAAGTCATGACCAAAACTTCAGATGTCGCGACTTCCGGATCTGCGGGTACCGAGGAGACGAAAACCACTCGCGCGCGGAATGCGGACGGAACCTTCAGCGTTAGCGCCGTCGAAACGAGTAATTCAGACAAGCCTCCTGGCACCGAACCACAATCATCACCGTCAAACCAACCTCAATAGATCGGGATAGGGGAAGCGGTTACCCGCTCTTCCCTCCCACAACACTGTGCACGTGGGGCGCAGACGTCCCGCTTTTTTGGCATGTCAGCGACCTGCCGACCTAGGCGACGCATACATGCCGACAACAACCGTCGGCACGTATGCGGCACCCGCCGAAGAGCCGCAGACGAACGCAAAGAACGCGTACGTCTGCGCTACCCTGCTCGATGAGGCGGGTTTATAATTCAATCCATGGCACACAGATTTACGACTTCGTACCTGGAAGACTCGCTCGAGATATTTCGACAGTGCAAAACTCAGGGCGAGCGGGCCATGGCGCAGTTGAGCGACGAGCAACTGCAATTGGCCATCGATCCTGAGTCCAATTCCATTGCGATTATTGTTAAGCACCTGGCGGGAAACATGCGCTCGCGCTGGATGGACTTCCTCTCGACGGACGGCGAAAAGCCCGACCGGAATCGCGACAGTGAGTTTGAGGCGCCGCCGGCGACGCGTGCCGCGTTGATGGAGTTATGGGAGGCGGGGTGGCGATGTGTATTTGCCGCGCTCGAGCCGCTCGAAGACTCGGACCTCGGACGCACGGTCTATATTCGCAATGAGCCCCATTCGGTGATGCAGGCCATCAACCGTCAAGTGGCACACTACTCCCTTCACATCGGCCAGATCATTTTTCTCGCCAAGCATCTTCAGTCTTCCCGTTGGCTGTCGTTGAGCATCCCGCGCGGCAAGTCAGGGGATTTCAATACCCGGGTGGCGAGCGGCCAAGCCAGCCAACGGTGAGGGCAGGAGACGCCTGGATAAGACTCATTGCCCTGGGAGGCGTTGTGGGGGCAATCCTTATGGATTTGTAGGGCGGCCACCAGCGCTGCCCCTACAACGCGATTCTTCCGCAAATTCAGGTACGTTGCCTAAGGGTTCATGGGGATAATGGCGCCGAACAGCCCGTCTGTACTTGGATCGGGGCCACCGCTCGTAAAATACAGCGTATTCGTGGCTGCGCCATTCGATCCGTTGCCGAACCAGAGCGACCAGAGCGTGCCGAGCGAAAGCGGGTAGTGGTTGGTGCCCACTACCAACCCTCTGAAATTCCACTTGCCGCTGCTGACAGGCCAATAACCAACAATTTTGCCGTCGCCGACGTTCCCGATCAGCAAGTCATTGCTGAACCTGCCGAAATTGGCCGGGGCCATCGCCATGCCCCAAGGGTCATCCAGCAAGCCGCCAACGGCTATATTGCTCATAAAAGTTCCCGTGGGCGAGAATTCCGCGATCACCCCGTTGTGCAACCCAGGGACGGGAAGCCCGCCACTTAGCGGCAGCGGGGCATAGGCCACGAACAGGTTCCCTCCCAAGTTTGCGATGTTGAACGGCTCCCAAGCTTCGTCCGAGGGCAAGGGCGGCAAATCCGGGTCAACAAACGTCCCTGTTCCGAAGCTGTAGGCGTTAAAGGAAGTGTCGAAGACCTTGATTCCGCCGTCCGGAGGAGGCGTGAAATCGGCTGCGTACAAGAACGACGCGGATGCACCTGCATTGGTGGGGAGGGGCGCCGTCGCCAGGGCCAAGCCGGTGTACACCGCGCCGGGAGTGCTTACAGCAATTACGGCATTAGCAAGGCCCCCCGTGCTGCCCGGGTTCCAACCCGAAATCGTGCCGTTGAGGTTGGCAAAAATGAACTTCGAGGGGACCGTACCCGATGAGGATGCAATCGGGAAACCCGTCCCGCCGTTAAACACCTGCCCAGTTGGACCTTGACCGGCTGAGGTGCTGGTTTTGGGAATTGCAACCACGAAGGGAGACCCCATGCCCGCCAGCACGTCGGTGATGCTGTAAAGTGTGGAGGTTTTGGTTTTTTGGTTGGAGATCCAAATGGGGCTCGTAGGACTTGCCGAAACTCCCCATGGATTGATCAGGTTAGGATCAGTGACTGGCGCGCTGACGTAGCCGCTCGAAACCAGATTGACTTGCATGTAGAGAGCCTTGTCGTATTGCTGTGCGTTCAGCCAGCCCAGCGCAAACACTCCCATCGAGAAGGCTAAGGCCAACAAGACAACTTTGCGGTTGCGAGAGAGAGTTCCTCTGTTCATTGACTGCCTCCTTTTAGATTTGTTCTTCTCTGCCGTGAAGATTGGACCTGAGCGCTAACTGGAAACACTCGTTCCCTGTCCGGATGGTCTATTTGGATGCCGGGGGGCCGGAAATGGTTGCAGGAGTAACACGCCGGGCCTGAAGAGTCTGTGTGAAAACTCGATTAGTCTGTCATTCCGAGGAGCCGCAGGCCTACGCCTACCGAAGGGCTTCGGCCCGCAGGCAGGCGACGAGGAATCTCGCCGTGCGTTGAAAACACTCAGGGCGAGATTCCTCGCGGAGGTTACCCTGAGCGCCCAGAGCGGGATTCCTTCACTTTCTTCAGGACAGGCCCTTCGCTGCTATGAAAATGGCGGAAGCTTTTGGTGAAAATACAGGAGTTACCTCCAAAGAGCCATTTTCATGCACAGTGGTGAGCTGAAGGATCATGAAGTCTACGCTCAGGATGACAGCGAAAGGCTCGGAATGACACTCCAAATGATGTTTTCGCACGGACTCTGAAGCCCCGCCGTTCCCAAGTACCCCGTTACGACGGGGATTTCCTGCGTTAGGTACTCGGTACGGAGAGGATCTTTGCAGGGCGCTATGACTTGCAGGAATTCATTCGGCAGGTTTCAGCTTTGGCAGGGATGCCCAGGGCAATCCGTAAGGGTTAACGAGGGCGCAGGTCTTCAACTTATCGGTTCTGGACGGACTTCAGGCAGCGATCGAAGTGGTCTGCCTTTCATTCTTCGACCGCGGGGCTTCTTGATCCTGTCCTGAA
Organism: uncultured Acidobacteriota bacterium; assembly: GCA_963838915.1. Taxonomy (GTDB): domain Bacteria; phylum Acidobacteriota; class Terriglobia; order UBA7540; family UBA7540; genus CAVROP01. Next base: position 11,249 of record CAWIUZ010000181.1, on the reverse strand, counting down.
CAATGACTCGCTGGCAGTCCATACAAACAAGGTGCAGGCCGCTTGGCGATTTGTTGACCCGCGCTGATCCGCAATGAGGACAGAGTATTGGTGCCATAACTCGCTGGCGCGTCGATGGCAAATCTTGACAACCGTACCGGGAACTCTAGTTCACAAACCAGTTAATACACGATTCGAGGCCGAGCTGTCAAGTAGCAACGCACTCATAAACTCACTGATCATAGCGATGGATTAGGAAATTCTAATAATGAACTCGTTGTCCCCTCGCCGTCGCGGCCGAGCAGGAAATCGAAGTCGCAACCCTGGTGGGCCTGGAGAATGTGATCGAGGTACACCTTCCCGTAGCCTCGCGAATAGTGAGGTGCGGGCGGTCCCCATTGGGCCAGGCGCGCTTTGATTTCGGCCTCCGGCACCAACAACTCGAGTCTCTTCTCGCGCACATCCAACTCGATCTCGTCGCCGTCCTTCACGATGGCCAGCGCGCCACCTACGGCGGCCTCAGGCGAGATATGGACGACGATCGTGCCAAAGCTCGTGCCGCTGATGCGGGCATCGCTCAGCCGCACCATGTCCTTCACGCCGGACTTGAGCAGTTTGGCGGGGATCGGTAAGTGTCCCCATTCCGGCATGCCCGGAGCGCCCTTGGGGCCGGCGTTCTTGAGGACAAGGATTGAATTCTCATCCGCGTCAAGATGAGGATCGTCGATGCGCGCCAGCAAATCACGATTGTTTTCGAACACCACGGCCTTGCCCTTGTGCTGGAGCAAGTGGGGCGAAGTGGCGGATTGCTTGATCACCGCGCCGTATGGAGCGAGGTTGCCGCCGAGCACGACCAGCCCTCCTTCGGGGTAGAGCGGCTGGTCGAATGGCTTGATGACTTCCCGATTGAAACACGCGGCGCGGGAGATGTTCTCTCCCAGAGTTTTGCCGGTCACCGTGGCTGCTTCGAGGCGAAGTTGCGACGCTATCTCCTTCAGAACGGCGGGCACCCCTCCCGCGTAGCTGAAATCCTCCATAAGGTATTTGCCTGATGGCTTCACGTTGGCCAGCACGGGCGTGGTGCGAGAGATCTCCTCGAATTTCGCGAGCGGTAGATCAAGGCCCACCCGGCCGGCGATGGCGACCAGGTGAATAATGGCGTTGGTGGACCCGCCAAGGGCCATGAGCAGGCAAATGGCATTCTCGAACGCGGCGGGGGTAAGAATCTGCGAAGGGCGAAGGTCTTCTGCCACCATTTTCGCGATGCGTCCGCCGCTCTGCTCGGCGATCGAGAGGCGGCGCGAGTCCGGCGCGGGAATATCCGCTGCCCCCGGCAAGGTCATACCCAGGGCCTCGGCGACGGCCGCCATCGTGGATGCGGTCCCCATCACCGTGCAGTGCCCGGCGCTGCGCGAGACGCAACTCTCCATTTCGCAAAACTCCTCGTCGCTCAGGCGGCCCGCCCGGACCTCTTCCCAAAAGCGGCGCAAGTCGGTTCCTGAACCGAGTTCCTTGCCGTGCCACATGCCGCGCAGCATGGGTCCGCCGGGAACCATGATAGCCGGCACATTGGCGCTGGCTGCGCCCATCAACTGGGCCGGTGTCGTCTTGTCGCACCCGCAAAGCAGCACCACCCCGTCCAGGGGGTAGGCTCGAATGCATTCTTCCACGTCCATCGCCATCAAGTTGCGATAGAGCATGGTGGTAGGCTTCATCAGCATTTCACCCAGCGAGATGGTGCAGAACTCGAGCGGAAATCCCCCCGCTTCCCACACCCCGCGCTTGACGGCCTCAGCCACTTGGCGCAAATGTGCGTTGCAGTTGTTGAGCTCGCTCCAGGAGTTGCAGATGCCGATCACGGGCTTGCCCTGAAACACCCGTTCGCTGAAGCCTTCGGCGCGCAGCCAAGCGCGATGCGCTACTCCCCAGCGATCGTCTTTTCCGAACCAGTCGCGGCTGCGGAGCTTAAGATTTGTAGCATTCATGGGGGCTTCTCCTTTTGTCTCTTCAGCAGAAGATTTACAGCGATTAGATCCTTGATTATACCGTGCCAGTGCGGCCGACACGCTGTGGAGCGGGTAGCCAAGGTCTGCGGCTTTAGCAATCGGAAACTGAGCGAAGAGCCGGTAGTGTCTCAGTTTGAAGTGGAGGCGCCTTTACGCCGCCAATTGGCGAGCTAAACTCGCCGCTACGAATTCGGACTGAGACTTTACCGAGCAACCGCAGGGTCGAAAAACCTGTCTCAGGCCGGCACCCCCGCTGCGAGTTTAAGCAGTTCGACGCGATAACCGAGGTCGCGGAGTTGGCGGATCATTCGTGCGGTGCGCTTTTGCTTTGACTTTTGGCTGACCGCTGGGCCGCGTTCCTCATAGCGAACTCCCTGGTGCAGAATCTTCCAGATCAAGCGACAAAGCCGATGCGCGATCACCGCGACGGTCTGGTTGTGCCCGAAGCGCACCACATAGCGGCGGTAGAGGATCGCAAAGACGCTGCCTTTGAGTTTGACTGCGGCATGGGCCGCCTGATTCAGAATGCGCCGCAGGTGGCGGTTGCCCTTGGGGGAGCGGCGGTTGTGGTTTACTCCCGCGCTCTGCTCCTCGCCCGGGCATGCACCCACCCAGGAGGAGAGGGCTTTAGCAGAAGGGAAAGTCGCTGCCGAGGCACCCACCTCCGCGATGATCTGCTGCCCTGAATCCACCCCCAGGCCGGGCACCTCCGCCAGTCGCTGAACCTGCTCCTGGTGGGCAGCCAGCAGAGTGGCCATCTCTTGGCTGAGTTGAGTGATTCGTGCCTCGGTTCGTTGCCAGTCTTCTAGGGCCGTCTTCAACAATCGGCGATAAACGGGATGGAGCTCACGACAGGCACCGAGCGCGTCGCACAACTCCTCCGGCGTGGCGCGCAAGCGATAATCAGCCCGTGCCGCCACCGCTGCCGGGTCCGTTTCCCCTTCCGCGATGGCCGTTAACATACGCCGTCCACTGAGGCCTAGCAGGTCGGAAACCAGGCTGGACAACTTCAGATGCGCCTCTTCCAGCAAAGCCTCCAACCGGTTCTGTAACTGCACTTGGTTGCACCTCAACTGGCACTTGGTGCGCATGACCGTGCGCCACAGACGCTGCTCGGCACTGGGCACGAAGCTCAGGATCAGTTCACCGGCCACCAGCCGTTTCACCAGACGTTCCGGGTCGGCGAAATCGTTCTTGCGCCCCCGCGGCCCGCGGTTCGACTGCGCCTGCGCGAGGTGCAGCATTCCCGACATCGGGCGAGCCCCTGCCCGCCCTTGGCAGAGCGGCTTCCAGTCCTGCTCCAGCGTTGCCCAAACCGGTTTCCAATACTGCGCGGTGGACTCCATCACCACTTCCTCAACCTGTTGCTCGACCAGCCAAGCGGCCAGGGAGCGCAGGTGCGAGGGAGTACTGCCACACTGTCGCCGCTCAAACTCATATTCTCCCCTTACTTCCACATCGCACACCACGACCGTCAACATTCGCTTATGAACGTCAATTCCTGCTATCCTGTAAGGCATCACACGCTCCTTTGGGCGGGAGCGGAGAGCGTGCCTGAAGTTACCTTATGCAGGGTCGCGGGCTATCGCCGCTCCCACCCAGGGAGACAACGACGCCCAATTATTCGCTCAACACGCACGCTCCGGATCAGACAGACCCACGGCCTCGACGGCTCCACTGCGATGACGATCTCACCGCTCTCGACCGCTGCTATCATAACCCAACACCTTTTTCATGAGCTTTCGCGGGCCGAAGGCCCATGGGGACAGACCTGGAAAGCAGGTGTGCACTACTCCTCCGTGTCGCGAGGCCAGTAGATGAGCTGTCCGGGAACAGGCTGAATGGGAGATGTGGCCCAAGCTTCTAAGAAGCGGTTGCAGTATTCTGCCCAGCGTTTCTGTGGAAGGGTAATGACAACTACGGCGAAGTGCGGAAATGCCTTCAACGCGCGCGCGGCCGACTCCCCGAAAAGCTGGTCGCGGGTGATCAAGCAGCGAAAGCCCTTTGCACAGGCCGCGGCCACCAGTTCGCTATTGGACAGGGCCTTCCAGCCAAGGCGAGCGACCGTGTCGCAAGGCATGCCCCACTGGTTCAATAGAGGAGCAAGATGCACATCAACGTTGGCGTCAAGCAGCCACATGAATTGAATTCGTAAGCTCGGCAGCGACCTTTAGAACCTCAGGCATAGCTTCATGTGGGAAAGCGCGGTCGAATGCCTGGTCGATCTCTTCCAAAGACATGCCTGCGGCGAGGCATTCGAGAATCAACGAGACCGACAGTCGCGTTCCTCGGATCGCCAACTTGCCACCTAAAAGCTGCGGATCGGCCACGATCCATTGATAATCCCTGTACCGTGTCGGCTGCCAATCTGACATAATCCCCCCGCGATCCTGACTTGAAAAGTATACCACCGATTGCGCACTGCGAAGGCCACGAGCGCACACGTAAACACCCCGCCGGGGCCGTCCACTCGCGTCGTATACTCTGAACCTCCGCCGATTGTTCGCCAGCTCGAGTTCGGTGCTGGCGAAGCTCTGCGGTTTGTGTCCGCAACTCGGGCATGATGATTAAACGAAGGTGCTCCAGCATCAGAACCACGCCGATGAGCCGGAATCCCTTCTCCTGCCGCCGTTGCCGCAGGACATCAACGAACACGTCGCGACGGCGGGGACTTTCAAAGACTTTCAGGCGGTGATAAACGCTGGAAGTGATAAACTGCATCTGGCCCGGGGGCGAAGTAACGTCGGGAGACTGACATGGCCAGGGGAGTATACTAGCTTGGGACGCGACACGCAGAGCTTCGCTCTGCCCGCCCGAGGCGCTCTGCGTTGGAGGATCGCCGCCATCATCCACAAGCGCCTGAAGGGCTGATCTGCTTGAGTTAAGCCGACAAGCTGAAGAGCATCCGGCGCGTGAGTGTGGGAGGAACTCGTGAGACTTGGAAATGTGGAAATTGGGTGGACGGTTGCTTTTGTCCTGGTCGTTTATACCAGCGTCGTCGCCAACGTACAGCTCTGGCGCTGGTACCTCGGCAAATCGAAAGACAAATTCTCGCGGCGCATTGACCAATGGGCGGAAAGATCCGACTTTTCGACCGACGATTTGGGGGGGTTTTCCTATCAAAGGCTCGCGCTCGTCAGCACCCTGGCGCTGTATTTGGAGCTGCTGATGATTCGCTGGATCTCCTCCGAGATCTCTATCTTCGCCTATTTTAAGAACTTCGTTCTGATTGCGTGTTTTCTGGGGTTTGGCCTAGGTTGCTACCGCTCGCACTGGCGAGCCCGCCTTTTGATGATGATCCTGCCGCTTACAACGCTGGTGGTGCTCACCAGCCTTCCGTGGAAACCTCTGCGCGACTTGATGAGTACTCTACCGGTTCTGATTGGCGCAACCTCCGAAGTTAACATCTGGGGTGTACCATCGATCCCTGGGAGCATTTTTCTGCTCTGGCCACTGGGGCTGGCCCTAGTGATCATCGTGCCGCTTTTTGGCCTGGTCGCCTTCGTGTTCATTCCCCTCGGCCAATTGGTCGGCCGGTACCTGGAGGACGCCCCCAACGGCATCCTGGGTTATACCGTCAACATTCTCGGCAGTGTGGCAGGTGTCCTCCTCTATACGGCCCTCTGCTTTCTATATCAACCGCCTTCGGTGTGGATGCTGCTGGCGGGACTGATGATGGTTTGTCTCTTTTGGACCGTGCCAAAGCTGCGCTGGCTTTCGGCTTTCGCCTTTCTGTTTTGTATCGGGATGTTGAGTTGGCCTCCCCGCTCTCCCAGCAAGGTGTACTGGTCACCGTACCAAAAATTGACCCTCACGCCTCAGGAAACGGATGGAAGAATCACCAGATATGAGCTGAAAACGAACGATAACTGGTATCAGCGAATAATCGACCTGTCGCCAGTCTTCGTGGCTTCTCATCCGCAGTTTTTCGCGGATGTCCCCGCCGAGTGGGACGGTTACAACGTCCCTTACCATTTTTATCCACACCCACCGTCGGTTTTGGTGCTGGGAGCAGGAACGGGCAACGACGCCGCGGCTGCAGTGCGAAACGGCGCTGGCCAGGTAGTTGCCGTCGAAATCGACCCCCTGATTCTGAAATTGGGCGAACAGTTCCATTTTGAAAGGCCCTATGAATCACCCCGCGTCCGAGTGGTTGTGGATGATGCGCGGAGCTACGTCCAAAATACAAATGACCGCTTTGACTTGATATTGTTTTCGCTGCTCGATTCTCACACCACCAGCTCGAACTATACCAACATTCGCATCGATAACTACGTCTACACCTTGGAAGCGCTCAGGGCCACCAAACGGCTGCTGAATCCGGGCGGGGTATTCGTGATAAAGTTCGCAGTTGCCACCCCTTGGATCGCAGGTCGCCTTCGCGGGCTCCTGGATACCGTGTTTGGCCGCACTCCGCTGGACTTAGAAAGCCCTGCTTCTCTTTATGCTTTGGGCGGCAGTTTTTTCTTTACCGGCTCCAAGCTCCGCTTGGACCAGGCGCTGAGAGACCCGAAGCTTGCTGACTTCGTCGCAGCGCACCGCGGGTTGACAACCGAAAGGGCCACCCTTACAACAGACGATTGGCCGTATTTTTATCAACATGAGCCCGGGCTTCCGGCCTCGGTGATTATGATTTCTGTGGTGTTGGTTCTTTATTGCTGGTCTTTCATGGGGGGCACCAGAGGAACAACCGGGTCAATGCGCTGGCATTTTTTCTTTTTAGGGGCGGCCTTCCTTTTGCTCGAGGCGCAAATCATCAGTCGGCTGGCGCTCCTGTTCGGTACCACATGGCTCGTTAATTCAATCGCCATTCCAGGCCTGCTGCTGCTGATCGTTGCCGCGAATGTTCTCGTGCGGTTCAGGCCGCGCGTCTCATTAGCGTTCGCCTATACAGGGATTTTCGTTGCGATCGCGGTGGCTTATCTATTTCCATCGGAAAGGCTTTTCTTTCGGTCATTCCCCTTGCGCGTGCTCGCGGCAACCACTGTGTTTTGCCTCCCCGTATTCTTTGCCGGTATTGTGTTTATCCGGAGTTATGCTGCAGAACGCTTCTCAGCCAAGGCCTTGGGATCAAACCTGCTCGGAGCGCTCGCCGGCGGGCTGTTGGAATCGCTCTCCCTTTGGACTGGGATCCGCTCCCTCCTGCTCATCGCGGCCGTGCTCTATCTGGCCTCCTGGATCGCGTTGCGCGCGCAAGCCCCTGTAGAGGAAGCTGCACTACCGACTAGCTAACCAATACATCCTGTAGGGACAGCTCAACGCACCTTTCACCCGCTACCTGGAGCCGCCGGACTGCGTATTCTGGGGCAACGTGATCGCGATTCCGAAATTATCTCGATCAGCATTCCGAAACTGATTCGCGGGTGGCGCATACATCCCGAAAAAGAACGTCGGGACGTATGCGCCAGCCGCGCTAGTCTACGTGGGGAGAGACATCAGCTGCCGAAGTCGCACGGCTTCGTTTGGGACCACGCACTCTTCCCCAACCTAGGCCCAAGCGGGTTGGTCCAGGGCGGTCGATAGCTGCTCGAATTGTTCTTCCAGCCGGCTCAGCAGGGTGGAGGCCTCTCGCAAGTCTCCTTTCGTTGCCGCCGCCTGAATTGAGCTGCAGAGTGTGCGCATGGCGTCCGCTGACACCGTTCCGGCCGCACCCTTAAGGCTATGTGCCTGCCGGCGGGCGCCCTGCGCATCGCCCGAATCGATCAGGCGTTTGAGCAGGCTCAACTGCCCCGGCAGGTCCCGCAGGAAGCCCGCGACAACCCGGTGCGCGAGTTCCTCGTCGCCCGAGAGGCGGCGGATCAGGGCCTCTTTATTGAAGATCGTTTCGGCAGCCTGGGGTGGAGGGTCAATACGGATTTTGCGCCCGGCGCCTACGGGGACAACCAGCCACTTTGCCAGGACTTCGGCCAGCCGCTTGGGATCGACCGGCTTGGAGATGTAATCGTCCATACCGGCCTGAAGGCACCTTTCTCGATCTCCCGTCAACGCATGGGCGGTGAGGGCGACGATGGGAATCTCCGGGTTTTGGGTCACGGCCTGGCGCGAGCGGATTCGGCGGGTCGCCTCATAACCATCCATCCCCGGCATCTCGCAGTCCATCAGTACGATGTCCCAACTCGCCTTTTGGAGCGCCTCGATAACCTCCGTGCCGTTGGTTACGATCTGCGCCTGAAAGCCAAGTTTTCCCAATAAAGCCTGGGTGACCACTTGATTGGTAAAGTTGTCCTCAGCCAAGAGTATTCGCACGTCGGGCTTCGAGGGGACGCGGTCGAGGGATACAGTGGCGCTCGCCGGCGCGGCGGAGGATTCGCTTTCCCTGACCCATAGAGCAAGCACAGCTTCCTCAAGCGCGCGCTCGGAAATCGGCTTGGGAACCTGGCCACAAGGGCCCGCTGCCTCCAAGCGAGTGACGTCGACAGGCCGGCCGTACTCGGTCATCAACAAGATCGCGGTTTGCTGCAATTGCGGGTCCGCCGCGATTTGCCGGCCCAGGTCCTCTCCATCCCGGGCCGGCAAAGTCATGTCGAGCAAGGCTAATCGAAAAGGGTCGGGACCGCTGGCGCCCCCGCGAAGGTTCGTCACGGCGATTTCACCATCTGCGTGCCCCTCCGGCCGGCATCCCCAGCGGCGCAAGAGCCGGCACACCAGGGAACAGTTCGTGGCATTGTCGTCCACGACCAAAACCCTCGCGTCGCGTAGAATGACGGGAATATCCTTCCTGGGCGCGCGCCGCTCCGGTCGCTTCCGAAAGACGGCGGTGAACCAGAACGTCGATCCTTTTCCCCCTTCGCTCGTCGCGCCGATTTGCCCGCCCATTAACTCCACGAGCTGCTTGGAGATGGTCAATCCCAGTCCCGTGCCGCCGTATCGCCGCGTTGTTGATCCATCTCCTTGCACGAAGGGCTCGAAGAGTGTGCCGGCACGGATGCTATCGAACCCAAGACCCGTGTCCCTCACGGCGAAGTGCAACCGAACACCGCTTCCCTCATCGGCCTCCCGCCGGACGGTGACTTCCACCTCCCCCTGGGTCGTAAACTTCACCGCGTTCCCCAGCAGGTTCAGTAGCACTTGACGCAGCCGGTTCGGGTCTCCCTCGAGCCCGTAGCAGATTTCCGGCTCGATTTCCAAGATCAGTTCCACACCTTTCTCAGAGGCCTTCGCGGCCAATACCGCTACGGCCTGTTCCAATACCGTGTGCAAATCGAACTCGGTTGACTCGAGCTTGAGTTTTCGCGCCTCGATCTTCGAGAAATCGAGAATATCGTTGATGATAGTCAGAAGGGCCTCGCCGCTCGAACGCACGATCTGGGCGTAGCGCCGTTGCTCGGGGGCGAGCGGGCTGTCCATCAGCAACCCGGCCATGGCAATGACACCGTTCATCGGCGTGCGGATCTCATAACTCATATTCGCCAGGAATTCGCTCTTGGCCCGATTGGCGGCTTCTGCCGCTTCCTTGTTGGCACGCAGTTCGGCTTCCAGGCGCCGGCTCCGGGTCACATCCCGAAAGGCCCACACCCTTCCTACGTACCTCCCGCCCACTACTTGGGGCTCGGAATGACGCTCGAACACCCGGCCATCGCTAATTCAATCACGTCATCGGAAGTTGCCAGAGCATCCTGATCGAGGCGGCGCAGGGTGGCGATGAACTCTTCCGGGTCCTTCAAAAGACTGCGCACGCAATCCAGCGCAGCTTCAGCTTGGCGAGTTGACAGGACGGATCTTGGTAGCTGCCACAGGTCCGCGAATTTCCGGTTGCATGCCTCGATCTTGCCGGAGGTACTAACAACTACGATTCCGTCCTTGGTGGATTCCAGAGTGGCGCGAATTGTTTCAGTGCGCTCCTCGACCCGGATCTTTAGAAGTCGAACCCAGATCACAAACAGAAGAATGCCGGCGCTCAGCAGGACCAGAAGGCTTCCAGTGCGCCGCGCTGTCCACCACGAGGGTTTGCCCAACACCAGAACGTCGGCGGGAGAGCGTAACAAGACCTCGAGGGAGGCGGGCCAACCGTTGGAATCGGCAACCACGGCACAGACGCCCGTGACCCGCAGCCAACTCCCTTCCTCGACGCGCCTCAGCGTCGCGGCGGCAGGCGAGCGCTCGCGCAGCAGGGCCACGAAGGACCGCGAGCCTGTCTCGAGCACAAGCTTGCTCTGCCCCATGCCCGTACTGTTGCTGACCAGTCGGCCCTCGACACTCACCAGGTTGGCGTCGTGCAGTGCGGTCTGCGACTCATCGGCGCTGACGCGCAGGGGCGCAGGCGAGTTCCCGGGTCCCAGGCGGCGAAACGCCGCATCCTGCAAAATCGCCTCGAAGCTGCCCATGGCGGGGAAGCCTGTCACCTCGACTTGCTCGCCCACCGCCAGGTCAACGCTTTGGCGAGTGTCTGCCCGGATGCCGATTCCCGCGTTCTGCAGGTAAACGAATTGACCGGGGATTTCGAGCGTCACCACACCCCGCACTTTGATGCGATGCGCGTCGTGCGGCCGGGACGAATACTGCATGAGGGATTCCAGCCCCACCAAAGGAACTTCTGGCGGTGGGTCGAGAATCTTGACCTGCTCGAATCCGGGTACAAATAGATTGACGCCGATCAGTTGGTGCCTCTGATTAAAGAATGAACCTCTGACCCCCCGAATTCTCACTCGCGCGTCCACAAACCGCGCCGGATCGACCGCCCCCGTGTGCTGCAGGTACACCGGAATGCGGGCAGGACCCAAAGCGAGAGTCAAACGCACCAAGGCGCTCGCCTCGCCCTGATGCGGCATAGGCGTAGAAATGTCCTGTTCCCAGAACTGCCTCGCGTACTGCGCCGCTCCGGCGAGTTCTATGGACCGGACGATTCCCTCGACTTCCACCCAGTCGCAGTCACGATCGATCCGCTGCAAATCCTCGTAGGAAAGTCGGAAGGGCTCCGGGAGAGTTCCCGGTCCTAAACGGCGGACCACGGTGGCTTTGATGTTCGGCGCGAAGTCAGGCAGCCACGTCGTGCCCTCAATTTCCACGCGATCGCCGCTCGCCGGTTGCGCGGTAACGGCTGGAGGGGCATCGACGAAGATCGCCCCGCTCGCGTCGTGAACAAAGAGTATCTGGTAATCCGGGGCGCTGAATGTGACCGTTGCACTAACTTTGACCGGGTAGCCGCGACCGGCCCCGCCGCGCGTCAGCGCATGTATTTGCTCGATCCGCGTGAGCAGAGGTATCCCACTGGCGCCTGCCACCCCCGCTTGCCCGCGCAGGGATACCGGGGATTCGCACGCTAAC
>CAWIUZ010000180.1:0-10894 GCA_963838915.1 uncultured Acidobacteriota bacterium | reverse complement strand
CCACCCGTCGAGGTTGGAGGATCGCTTTGCAGGTCAAAGAAATCGGCTCGGGCGCTTCCCAGCGGGAGCGGCGAGAGCAACTGCTGGAGGCCGCACGCCGTCGGGAGATCGATGTGGTGTTAGTCTGGAGGCTGGATCGCTGGGGGAGGTCGGTCACGGATCTGCTCGCGACCCTCCAGGAACTGGAGCACCTCGGCGTGGGCTTCGTTTCGCTGACGGAGGCATTGGATCTGACCACGCCAGCCGGTCGAGCCATGGCCGGTCTTTTAGCCGTGTTCGCGGAGTTCGAAAGGGAGATTCTGCGGGAACGAGTTCGGGCCGGCCTGGCTCACGCCCGCCAGAACGGCCAAAGTTTGGGGCGGCCACTCACGGCGGCCCTTCACGCCGACCAAGTTCGCAAGCCCTATCGCGCGGGCACGAGTAAATCCGAAATCGCCCGCCGTTTGCAGATCGGGCGCACCTCGGTGCGCCGCATTTTGAAAGCGACGAAGGCCCTCGCATGACGACGAAGAACAACCGTGTGTTGTATCAACTCAAGGTTACGCTGCTGGAAATTCACCCGTCCATCTGGCGGCGTATCCAGATCTGGGAAGATGCAACTCTGGCAAACTGCACCGTACCCTGCAAATTATCATGGGTTGGGAAGATTATCACCTCCACGAGTTCTCCATCGGCCGCCGAATTTATAGCGTGCCCGACCCCGAGGATGATCTGTACGAGCGCAAAGTTATTGACGAAAGACGCGTGCGGCTGAAGGAAGCCGTCCCGCGAGTAGGAACCCACTTTGGGTACTTGTACGACTTTGGTGATAGCTGGCGGCACGATCTGCAACTGGAAGCCATCGTTCTCCCGGATCCGGAAGGGGCCTATCCCTGCTGTCTCGCAGGAGAACGCCGCACCCCACCCGAAGATGGGGGGGGATCGTCCGGTTATACAGATTACTTGGAGACGATAGCTGATCCTGGACACGAAGAGCACGAAAACGTGCTGCGATGGCGAGGTCCTTTTGACCCTGAAGCGTTCTCACTCACTGCCGTGAACCAGCAACTGCAAAAGAAGTTTCGCTCAACTCGAAAGACTGCAACCGCCCACCACTCGCCGTCATAGATGACCAGCCCAGATCACTAATCAGGCTCGGCGTTGCTGCTACCCCTCGGTATCCTGCCGTCAGCGCCTCAATTAACGCAGCCTTGCCGAAAGCTCACGGTGGATGAGTCTACTCCTGGACGGGTCCGACTTGGTTGCTCCAGTAGCAGGAGAAATTCTGACGCACCAACGTCAGCAGCCAACTCGATCGCAGCATTGAGGTCAGGGAACGTATGCGCGTTCACGACAAAGTTGATTCCGAAAGGGGCTAAATTGCGCAACTTTTCCATTCGTTCCCGAAATGCTGCGAACGGTCGCCCGCGGAGGGCTTCATACGTATTCCCGACGCCGTCCATACTAACCCGCACGAAGTGAACGCTCCCGAATAATGCGGCTATTAGGGTATCATCCAGGCGGTGCGCATGAGTTGTAAAAGTCACCGCCAGCCGTGTTCTTTTAGCTGCGTATTGGCAAAGATCAGGCAGGCCCCGGTGCAGTGTGGGCTCCCCTCCGCCAAATCCGACACCAAGACAACCATCTGCATCCAACTCGGTGAGCCAACCGATCACCTCGTCCACGTCGAGCCAGGCGGGATTCTTGGGCGCGAAACAGTAGGGACAAGAGAGGTCGCAGGCGTTGGTTAGCGCAATTGAAACCTGTCGAGGAGCCCGTGCCCACAAGTTCGGTGGCACTCGGACCTCATCGAGGAGAATATTCAGGCCCTTCATCCGATCAAATAAATGAATCCCAGAAGCCCCCATCCTCATTTTCATTTGGGAGTGCGAGAGTGTTTGATCGGGGTATGGCTTGACCAGCGACGCCATGCTCTCGTCTGGACCTCCCAGGGAAATCAAGGGGGCGTTAGCGCCCACCTCAGGGCGAAGATACGGTGACGACTTTCATAATGCAACTACCATAATCCCATCGGACTTGCTGCGCCTCCCCAACCTGAAGTAGATCGGATTGATTTTGGATCACTTGGCCGAGTAACGCCCGAAGGACGCAGGTGACCTATGACACCTGCCATCAGCGGCGAAGTGTAGAAGAAAAACGCTCAACTCCGCCATGCCCGAGATTTGTGGAAGGAATTTCAATTGTGACAATGTCTCGTGATAGTCGTTGTTACCAACCTATGATAAAGGAGAATGTATGTTTGGATGCATGACCGCAAGACCCTTTGTCCGGCTCGGTGCCGGAAAGGACCTGGAAATGGCAGTGGCGGAGTTGCTTGCCACTACCGAGTATCCAGAAATTGCACGTTGGATTCAATTCCCGACCTCGGCGGCGCTGTTCCTGATAGTACCGAATGACCCGGAATCCGGAGCCATTTACATCTATGACCGACGCGATGGCGTATGGTACTGGGTCGATTTTGAAGATCAGAAGTACTCAGGCTACAACCTCGCTGACCTCGATGTGCTGCTTGAAGAATGCCGGTTCTTGCAGCTTGTCGAAAACCCCCGCCTTCTGCGCGACAAGGAGTGGTTTGTGGCTCCTGGCCACGAACCTCTCTGCCAACAAGCTAGGCCAATTTGTCGATACGCCACAACCCCAGCTCCCTCCCTTTAAGGGCTTACACTTAAGTCCTTGCTTTCCATTGGCTTAGCCGCTACTTCCTCCACGCATCGGAAATTTGACAGAAATAAAGTCCAGGAGTATTCAAGAGTTAGGTTTCTCGCATCTCGCCTCGCCGGGGCGCCCGGCGGTCTGTCCGCCTCAGTGCCCCGCCCGATTCTTCTGGTCTAAGCGCAGCAATCTTGCTCAAAGTATCGGCGCTGATAGGAAGGAGTCAGCCGTGGGCGTTGAAGCTTCGAACGACACTATTCGCGATTACTTTCGATTTTTTGTGAACCGGCGGGCGTATACCGTACAGGCTACGCGCCCTTGCCCGGAAACCGGCCGGCATTACTACTACCGCCCCATGGAGAAGGGTACAGGGCATGCCCTAACCTCACCTTCGCAGTTCCGCACATTTGTGAGGGAAAGTTGACCTCCCTATCGGTCTAACCTCTTATCCATCAAAGCTGGCTTTTCAGAAGGCCGTTGTAGTGCCGACCTACCCTCTTTACAAATGCTGCAGGAAGCTGTCAGGATGCGCGCTGACGATGTTTCTGCGCAGCAAACGTCGATGCAAGGACGGCAAGGAGCACCGCTACTGGAGTGTGGTGGAGAACCGCCGGGTGCGTTCGGGGCGGGTGGTGCAGCGGCAGGTTTTGTTTTTGGGAGAGATCAATGACCGCCAGCAGGGGGCCTGGCGACAGAGGTTGGAGGTATTTGATGAAGCTGAGCAGCGGGCCCGCACGCTGAGCTTGTTTCCAGAAGATTGTGCGATCCCCGCCGACGCGCTGGATGGCGTGCAGGTGAAGTTGCGGGAGATGGAGTTGCGGCGGCCGCGGGCGTTTGGGAACTACTGGCTGGGCTGCGAGCTGTGGCGGCAGTTGGGACTGGGGGCGTTTTGGGGAGGGCGGCTGGAGGTCGGTCGCGAGGAAGTGCCGTGGGCGAAAGTGTTGGAGTTGCTCGTGGTGAGCCGGCTGATCGCGCCGGGCAGCGAGTTCCGTTTGCACCGGCAAGGATTTGACCAGAGCGCCATGGGAGATCTATTAGGCAGCGGCTTCGCGGTGGCCGAGAAGGATCGGCTGTATCGCTGTCTGGATCGCATCGTGGAGCACAAGGCGGCGTTGTTCGATCACCTGCGGCAACGCTGGCAAGACCTCTTCCAGGCGCGCTTCGACGTCTTGCTGTACGACCTGACGAGCACCTATATCGAGGGCCAAGGCGAGGAGATTCCCAAAGCGAAGCACGGCTACAGCCGAGATCACCGGGGCGACTGCCGGCAGGTGGTGATCGCGCTGGTGGTGACGCCGGAGGGATTTCCGCTGGCTTACGAAGTGATGGAGGGCAACACCTCGGACCGCACGACGCTGCGGGGCTTTCTGGCCCAGATCGAAGCGCAGTACGGACGGGCGCGGCGGGTGTGGGTGATGGACCGAGGAATTCCCAGCGAAGAGGTGCTGGAAGAAATGCGCCAGCCGGGGCGGGAGATGTTCTATCTGGTGGGCACGCCGCGGGGCAAGATTCAGCAGTACGAAAAGCAGTGGCTGGAATTGCCCTGGCAGAAGGTGCGCGAGTCGGTGGAGGTGAAGTTGTTCGCGGAGGACGGCGAGCTCTATGTGCTGGCCAAGAGTGCAGGGCGGCGAGCCAAGGAGCGTGCGATCCGACGGCGCAAGCTGGTGGGGTTGTTGAGGACCTTGCGCAAGCTGCGCCGGAGTGCTCCGGCGCGGGATCAACTGCTGCTGCGCATCGGGGCGGCCAAGAAGCAAGCGGGGCGAGCCTTCGGCTTCGTATCCCTGCGCTTGCCTCGAGAGGGGGAGGAAGTCACCCCCCAGACGTTCACCTTCCAGTTCCACAAAGAGAAGTTGCGGAAGGCGGAGCTTCGCGACGGACACTATCTGTTGCGCTCCAACCTGGTGGGGGAGAACCCGGAAGTACTCTGGGAACGCTATATCCAACTGACCCAGATTGAAGCGGCCTTCAAAACCTTGAAGAGCGAACTGGGACTGCGTCCGATTTATCACCAGGTGGAGAAGCGGGTGGAAGCCCACATCTTCGTGGCCTTCCTGGCCTACGCCCTTTCGGTGACCCTCAAGCAACGGCTGGCCGCCTTAGCGCCGGGCCTGACGCCCCGCGCGGTGCTGGAAAAACTGGCCACCCTGCAGATGCTCGATGTCTGCCTGCCCACCACCGACGGTCGTTGGCTGATCATGCCCCGCTACACCCAGCCAGAACCGGATCAGTCGTTGATGCTGCACCAGCTTAACCTCACCTTGCCTTCCCAGCCCCCACCCCGGATCAAGGCCCCCCAGGAGGCTGCCCAGCCCCAGTCGCCGAGGCTGAAAATGTAGTGCCGACCTGCAAGATCGCTTTGATGAAAAGAAAACACTTACGACTTCAATATGCCCTCAACTGCGAAAGTTCGGCTAATCCTCACGTACGAAACAATCCGTCGCCACCTGGAGGGGCAGATCACGATTGCTTTGTACGCCATCAACCCCTCGACCCAATGCTGTAAGTGGGTCGCGATCGACGCCGATTACAAGGATGCGCTGGAAGACCTGCTGAAACTGAACTACTACCTGGGCCGGGATGGTGTTTCTGCCGCGCTGGAAAAGAGCCGGCGGGGTGGTCATCTGTAGGTCTTTTTCGATTCTCCCCAGCCCGCGCGATCCTGCCGGATCTACGTTTTTGAATTGGCAATTCGGCTGGGGGTTCCGGTCAAGGGGAATGGCTTGCCCGAGGGGATCGAGATTTTCCCGGAGCACGACGAGTTAAAGAGCGGTGAGTTCGGGAACGCGATCCGCGGGCCGCTTGGAATTCACCGGGGAGCCAACCGAAGGTACTGGTTTTATGGGGCTGACTATGACCTCGAAAAGCAGATGGCTTATTTGCGGCAACTCCCCAAGGTGTCGAGCGGCCAACTTCAAGCGTTAATTGCCGGGAAAGCAGCGGCACTGCAACCTGCCCCGCGCTCGATTCAATACGAACCAGGCCGCAGAAATTCTAGCAACGGGAACCGTCATGGTTTTCGCATCTTGGAGCACATCGGTACAAAACTGCGCAAAGTCGGACGCAACTACATAACCCAGTGCCCATCGTGCGCAGCTTCGGGCCACGACCGAAGCGGAGACAACCTGGCCATCTCGATAAACGAGCCGCAGAAATACATCTGCTGGGCGGGTTGCACCAAAGAGATGATCCGCGCGGTCCTGGGTTGTCCCGTTCCCTCGCGCGAGGCGATTAGTAATCTAGCCTCCCGCGGACAGTGAATTTGACGCGGGCATTGGCTTCGCCCGAAGCGGATGACCGCCAGATTTGAGCCTGCGGACTCGGGCGCCCAGTTCAAAGCGGTGAGAGGAGAGCGAGGATGAATGCGGGAACGCAATCGGGACCACATCGAGGCTTGGTCTTGCCTGGAAGGGCCCTGCGGCGGCTGGCGGAGGTGGGGATCTTCGCTCAGGCATCTATTAGCCTCGAGTGCCAGCAGTTCGCAAGGCGCTATGTGGTCCGTGGTGTTGAGTCGGGCGGGGCGATCGAAGATCTGGGAAGGTACGTTACTTTCTGCGGTGACCAAGGCGAGCCACTTCCCTGGCTTCACCCGCTTGATGGAATCGGAGTCAACGGCGTCCACGCGCTGGTAATTGCTCCCTCTCTAGTGCGAGTCGAAATGTTTCGTCGCGGCCAGACCTACGACCTCTTGATTTCGCGCATTGCGCCCGGCAGTGAGAGTAACGAAAAACGGCCGCCTTTGAGGAGTGTGAGAATCTTCCATGCCCTGGAGGGTTACCTTCCGGCCGACGCGGGCAAAGCAGGACAGAATCAGAAGGAATCACAAATCCCTGCGTTTTACTCTCGCGCCGGTGAACCCTTGGCCGCTCCCGCTCAGTTTGAGGCGGTAGTTAAGGCTGCCTCCGCAGGAGCGAATTGCGTCGGTTGTAAACATCCTCACTATTTGCGGGCTCCCGAGAACCTCAGCTCTGTACCCATAATCTTTCGGAATGCGAAGGATAACCCTGCCATAACGGCCGCAAGGGATGAAGGAGGAGATTCGTGAAACGCATCGTGCTGGGCACTCTCTCATGCCTCGTCATTGTCATTTCTCTCTTAGCTCTGGCCTCGCGGTGGCCGGTGTTGTTTTGGCTACTGGTGCTTGGCGTCGGCCTTTACTTCCTCTTCGGCCGCATGGTCGAAGTGGAATTCCGCCTTGGGATCGGTGCGGGCGAAAAAAGGCGAGTCTATGGGGCTTTGGTCTGGAAGCGGCGGGCCGGCGCGGTCGAAAGCGTCGGCGCGCAGGAGTTAGCCAGGCTTCAAGTGGGTCCTGAGGGGAGGGACAGGTGATAGCAGTGGGCGATATCAATCTGGAGATAGTGCTTCAGATCACCTTGAGAGGCAGCGTTAGGGAGCTTGCTGCGTTCATGGAGACATTCGCCTCATCACCAGTGGTAGTAGAGATTGCCGGTGAGGTGCGTTCTGACGGGGGAGGATGTGAAGAGACGGCTGAACTCTTTGAGCGCTTTGGTTTACCTCTCGGAGATTCTACTCGATGAGGTTCATCCAAAGTCGGACCGGGCCCCAAGGCGATCGCCATATACCACAATGGCTGAAAGAGTAGCCAGCCGTTGAGTCCCGGCCACAGGACACAAGGAGTTGAAAGTGGTAGACAACATGAATGTTGCGGAGGCCATCACAGAAGCGACCGCTCAACCGGTACGCCGCCGGCTACCGGATGAACGCAAGGCTATCATCCACCACTTTTCGGTGGGCGGCCACGAGGGCTATTTGATGATCGGGCTGTACGAGGACGGCCAGCCGGGCGAAATCTTTATCCGAATGGCTAAGGCTGGCTCGACGATCGCGGGGCTCATGGACTCGTTCGGAATCGCTGTTTCCCTGGCGTTGCAATATCACGTGCCGCTCTAATGGCAAGCTTGCCATTAGAGCGGTAATCGTAAGGACTGAATAATTCGAAGGAAAGTAGAATTACGCCGCATTTCTTCGGGGCACGACCGCGCTTCCTTTCCATTATTCAGGTGGTATGTGCAACCCTTGGTTGTCACCAAAGGAGGTGCACGATGCCATTCGAAAAATTCAGAAATGAGTCTTGGTTGTCGCAATTGGAAGAACACCTGAACCGGGAAAAATATTCTCCCGAGGCGATTCAACAAAGCAGAATGGTCTGCAGAGAATTTCTTTCCTATCTGAGCAAACGCCAAATTGCTGTCGAAGGGGTCAAGTCCACCGACATCGAGCGTTACTTGCAGTATGCATTGCAGCGTTATCGCGGGCGTCATCACTGCGACCCAAAGTCCCTTGATGCGCCAAAGTCTTTCCAATGGTGGAAGTATTCGCATACCACCAGCATTCATGGGCTGCTTCGCCTAGTACATGGGCACTGGCCGCCGCCACCGCCACCTCGCACTCCGGCTGAGATCTTTCAGCGGGAAGTTCGCGAGCAGTATGAGCGGTGGATGGCCGATGTTCGCGGATGGTCACTGGAAACACAAGCCGACCGCGCCGCCGAAGCACGCCGCTTCTTAAACTGGCTGGGAGAGCATGGCAGTCGCCAAGGCCTCCTGAGCGTCACGCCACCGGTCATCGACGCCTACATGATGCAGCGGGCCAAATCACTACGTCGTACTACCTTGAAGACCCGTGCCGTGGAGCTTCGGAGTTTCTTGCGCTACCTGCACGCCACGCGCCGGCTTCTTCTCGAACCAAGCACAGCAATCATTATTCCGAGGCTCTATACATTCGAAAGCATTCCCTCGACATTACGGGCTGAGGATATCAAAGCGCTTTTAGAAGCGACGCGCAAAGACCGTTCCCCTAAAGGCCTTCGCGACTTCGCAATCTTGACCCTGCTGGCCGACTACGGACTCCGCGCAGGAGAGATTACGGCTCTCCGGTTGGAGGACGTAGGATGGCGGAGTGAGACAGTGCGAATTCGCCACTCGAAGACAGGCGGGTATTCGGAACTTCCCTTGTTGCCACGAGTGGGAAACGCCATCCTTACTTACCTCCGGAAGGGACGTCCACGAACGTCAGCGCGAGAGGTTTTTGTTCGAACCTGCGCTCCATATCGGGTGCTTAGGACCCTGCATAGACTTATCTCCTTGCGTTTCAAGGCCGCCGCAATCGAACCTCCAGGCAGACGAGGTCCGCATGCTTTCCGTCATGCACGAGCGGTCAGCATGCTGAGGGCAGCCGTGTCTATCAAGGAGATCGGCGATTTCTTGGGTCATCGATCCGCAAGATCGGCCAGTGCATACCTGAAGCTCGCGACCGAAGACTTACGCGCTGTGGCGTTAGAAATTCCGGCGGAGGTGATTGCATGAAACCCTCGCCGAACGCGGTCCGTGAAATGCCAAGCCGTTTCGTGCAACAACTACGCCTTCAAAGTCCAACTACCCAGATGTCATACCTTTCCATCCTGAATGGCTTCTGGCGCTTTGTTCTCAAGCAAGCAGCACCAGAGATGCTCTCGAGAAAGGTGATACAAAAGTGGCTATGTGATATCAGGGCAAGGCTTCGCACCTCTCAAGTTTTCAATTACGCCAGCCTCGTGGATCGCTTTTTCGATTGGATGGTCTCCACGGGCTCTCTGCCCAACAATCCCCTGGCTCAAATACGAACCCAATATGGCCTGCGAGCCGCACGCCCCGTTGTCCGGGCGCTTTTAAGCCCCAATCCCACCGCGGCGCTAGAGGCACTAAGGCCATACCCGCGCTTTGGAGGTTTTCTCGGACCGGCCATGCGCGATCACGTGACCCTCATGAAGTCGATGGGGTACCGCTATAAGACTGATGAAGCGGATCTGCTCCGCTTTGACCGGTTCCTTCAAAGCCAGCCTGATCTGTCGGGGCAGCCTCTCAAAATATTGGTGCGGGAATGGACCAAGGCTAGCTCAGCTCCCACCCACGCCTTGCGATGCCAGCAAGTCGGTCGGACTGTGTCTAAGGCGCTAAACCGGATTAACTCGAGAATTCAAGTCATTCCTTGTGATCGCCGTGTTCAGCGCCAAGCGTTTCAATCGCGTCGCCGTCCATATATCTACACCGAGGACGAGGTGAGGCGTTTGCTTGATATTGCTCGAAACTTCCCATCGCCCCGATCTCCGCTCCGGCCCCCCGACACTCTACACCATGGTCGTTCTCGCCTACTGTGCGGGGCTGCGGATCGGCGAGCTCGTTCGTCTAAATGTAGGCGACATCGATTTCCGGGACGGCACAATCGACGTTCGCGACACCAAGTTTTTCAAGGCCCGCCGCCTGCCCCTCGCTCCCAGCGTCATCTCTGCACTCCGACAGTACCTGGTCGCACGTGAGCATGCAGGTGCGCCCACGGATCCGGCATCCGGCCTGTTCTGGCATACACAATTCCCGGGACAATATTCCCGAGCGAGAATGCACATGTTGCTTGTCCGCGTCCTCCGGCGCGCCGGGCTCAAGCCCGCAAAAGGATACGTGGGGCCTCGCGTTCACGACCTGCGCCATGCATTTGTCGCGAACCGGATGCTGGCCTGGTATCGGGAGGGCATCAATCCTCAACCGCGTCTGCCCCACCTAGCCACGTATCTCGGCCACAAGGACATCAACTCAACCCTTGTGTATCTGACGGTTACCCCAGAACTGCTCCAGCAAGCCAGCGAGCGATACCGCGTAATGGGAGCCCGGGTCCTTCAGGCTTCTAACGGAGGAATCGCATGAACCTGACTCCATTTCCTCAATTGCTTCACGCCTTCTTTCACGACTGGCTGGTGGAACAATGCAGCAGCTCCCATCACACCGTACTCTCTTATCGAGATAGCTGGCGATTGTTTCTCCGGTTCGTAGCCGCACGACAGAACAAATCGGTTGCAGAACTGCGTCTTCCGGATTTGAGTGCCACCGAAGTTCTGGCGTTCCTGCAATACACCGAACAGAAGCGGCACGTTTCGATCGGGACGCGAAACTGTCGGCTGGCCGCACTGCGCAGCTTCTTCAGCTTTGTTGCTGATCGCGAACCTCTGGCCTCAGCTCAGTGCGCCGAGGTATTGCATATTCCTACGAAAAGAGCGCCGCAACGCGCCCTGTGTTACCTGGACGAAGATGAGCTCACAGCGATTCTCGCCCAGCCTGACCACTCGAAGTGCGAGGGCCAGCGTGACCACCTCCTCTTGTCGGTCCTTTTCAATACGGGAGCACGCATTCAGGAAGCCTTGAACCTCGCGCCTCGCGACCTTCGGCTGGAATCTCCATTTCACGTCCGTCTGTTC
>CAWIUZ010000179.1:0-6588 GCA_963838915.1 uncultured Acidobacteriota bacterium | reverse complement strand
AATGCCGACGGCGATACGTTCACGGAGTTGACGTTCAGCGGAAGCTGGCGGAAGTGGGATGCGACCAACCAGATGGCGAGCGTGCAAGGCACGTCGGCGGACCCGGTGCCCTTGGGGCAGGTGAGCCGGTGGAGCGACCGGGTGGACAGCACGCGGTTCAATCCGCTGCGGCCGCAACGTGAGCGCACGACGGGGAGCATCGCGGCCAGCGGCACGCTGCCGGGGGACACGACCTTGACGGTGACCGCGCGGCGGGCGGCGTTGCTGGCCATGCAGCGGGCGTTGCGGGCGGAGGTGGCATCGGACGACGAGGTGACGCTGGTGTTCGGGGACTGGGAGCAAGCGGTGCGCGTGATCAACTTCACAGCCGAGATCAACCAGGCGGAGACGGGCATTGATTGGAGTTTGCAGGCCGATTACATCCTCTTCCCGAATCTGGCGAGCTACGCCACGGCGGAATACACGGTGGGCGAGCGGGACGATTTCACTGGCGAGTTGCATTTGCAAGTGGCGGGCCGGATTCAGGCGCAAGACGAGCCATCGGCGCGCGCGAAGCTGGGCGAGACGGACAACCTTGGCGGGACGGCAACAAGAACGGGTTGCTTGAGCTAGGCTCAAATTACCCGGAAGAGATCCCCTACGATGATCGGGCGCAGACTGCCTATTTCGAGTCGAACGATGATAGTCCCCAATGGTGGCGTGTCGCTCGCTACAACAACCAAACTCAGACCTTGGAGCAGGACACCGTTGAACGTAATTGCCTGTACGCACTGGATTGTTGGATTCTGGCCTGGATGGCCAACCAGTTAGGCAGACCCGGAGACGCCGCCGCGCTCGCCGTCGAGCATCAGCGCATGGTCGAGACGATCAACCGCCTGCTCTGGGATCCGTCCCGCGGGTGTTACTACAATCGTCATTGGGAGAACTTCGCCGGAGATACATTTTTTCCTCAGATGGGTCCAGATATCTTCTTCTCGCTGCTCGGAAAGGTAGCTACGCCCGAGCAGACCGAGTCTTTGCGGAAGATTTTCCACGATCCGAAGAAATTTGCCGGGGAATGGATATTGCCCACGATCAGCCGCGACGATCCTCTATTTCCCCGACAGGACTACTGGCGCGGCAAGGTCTGGCCGCCACACAACTGGTTGTTCTATCAGGGGTTGAAGCTGTACGAATGGGATCACGAGGCGAGGCTGCTGGCGGAGTCTTCCGCGAAGATGCTCTTGACGGCTTGGCGCGACAAGGGAGAATGTCATGAGAACTTCAGCGCCCTCACCGGTGAAGGTACGGGACAAAGCGACCCACACTACACTTGGGGTGCACTGATGGCTTTACTTGCCATCGAAGAACTTATCGACGTCAACCCGTGGCATGGATTGCGCTTCGGGAATCTTGAACCTGTGGCGCCGGCCAGTATCCGACGCTATTTCGTCAGCGGATCACTTTACGATGTCACGCAATCCTCGGATGGACTTGAAGTTACTAAAGACGAGCAATTACTGTTCGCCACGGATGGACCGGCGGAGATCCGACACGTGGAGTTTGTGGGCGACCAGGTGCGGTTTGAGGTACGCGCCGGTAAGCTGGTGAAGATTCGCGTCCGGAAGAATCCAGCGAGAGATTTTCCGGCTGGTCTGACAAAGGTATGAGGTTTGCCGGATACGGCGCCAACTGAAGGGGATACGAGCTTCGCTCGTCCTAGCTATCGAACCGCGTTTCGCTCTCCACCAAACCTCGCGCGCCTGCGTGGAGTCTATAAACAAGTAAGACAAATGCGAGCTGAATTACAGGGGTGCTTTCCAACGCTCCAGGAGCAGCTCCACCGTGGCCGCCGCCGTCCAGTTGTACTCCGGAACGCCGGCGGGCTTGCCGGCTTTGGATTCATAGCACTCGTGCAGGTATTCAGAGTTGCTGAGGATCTCCAACAAACGGTCGGACAAGCGCTCGGCCTCCTGCGAGTAGCCCTGTTTTTGCAGGGCTTCGACCATCCAGTACACAAAGTGAGGCCACATGATGCCGCGCCAGTACGCCAGCGGATCGTAGCTCTTGTCGTTGTAGGCCACGCTGGGGAACGGAATCAGCCCATTCATCTCCTCCGGATTCAGCATGTGCGCGCGAACCATCGCCTCCACCTGTCCCCGGGCCAGCGGCGCACCTGCCCAGAGCGTTATGAACATGTTCGGCGTGACTACGCGGGTCCAGGGCTCACCAGCCTTGAGATCCACATCCCAAAACGCCTTGTCAGATGGAAAATACATTCTGGCGACCAGCTTCGCTCCCAACTCGTTCGCCTTCTGCTCCCATGCGTCGGCCTCGACAGGTTTGTCCAGTGTGCGGGCCATCCGTGCCAGACAGTGCATATCCATCAGTAGGAACCCCGCCAAGTCCGGCGATTCGAACTCACCCATGTTACGGTTGGCCCGAACCTTTCCGCCTTTGTCCCAGCGAGGTGAGTTGTCGGCAATCTGGCCGCCATTGCGCCATTCCGGCAACCCATTGTGATTCTTGTCCTGCGTCTCAAACCAATAATGGTTGAATGCGGCACACGACGGGTAAACGTCCTGCAAGAAAGCTCTATCATGCGTGGTCTCAAAGATTCGCCACGCCGCCCAGGAAAGGATCGGTGCTTGCCCGTCGCCGGTGCGATTTTCCTCACTCAGAATGCTAGGCGCCAGCGCCGTGGGCAGCGGATGATCGATCAACACGCGGATGAAATCCTCGGCCTTCTTGGCGTCGAGTTCACGCATGCCTGACGCTGTGAAGCAGGTGTCCCAGAAGCCCATGGCAGGGAGAACGCTTCGAGCAACGTAGGTGGAGGTACGATTCGAAAGCCAGCGGCCGCGCCCCTGGTATTCATCCATGACCAGGGCCATCGCTGCGTGGCGATAAAGTCTCTCGTAGCGCGCGTGGCGACTGGGGAGGGGCGGAAGAGTCTCGAAAATCCTCGCCCAGCGCGCTTTGGCCGCTTCGATGGAATCCCGGGCAGGTTCGCCCTGGTTTTCGGAAAGCACTTTCCCGGCGCGATAGACAGCCGAGTCCGGCTGCTCGAAGGAGAACCCGGCCGCGACGAGTATTTCCACCGTCCCGTGGGCAGGAACGACCCGTGGGTCATAACTCTCAACGAAACGCAGAGCGCCTGCTGTTCCAGAAGCTAACTCCAGCGTTCTGACGCCTGCCCCCGCCGTCTCGGGGCGCGTAGCATCCTCGACGCGGACCGCTGCGGGGCGGGGAGCGGAACGAATGTTCCAGTAGAGATCCACCTGGCGATCGGGCGGACCCAGATAGACCCAGGGATTGTTCCATTCCGAGTTCTCTTCAATCCAGACTGTAAAGGGCGTGTGAGTGCGGGCCAGCATTTCGGCATACGAGTCGTACTCGAGCCTCTTGAAGTTGACGTCAGAGTTAGTTGTCCCGACCAATTCTACGCCCACCACGTGGGGTTGCGCATCGCCATTCAGTACCTGGTAGCGAGTCAAGAGAGTGTCGAGATCAGCGAATACCGTGGTCGCGGTGACTGCTACGCCGGAGGCGAATGTCTGGCGCTCAACGACACCATAGGGAAAGAAATCACGCTCAATCGACCTGCCCGCAGAAGCGGGATTGCCGTCGATGCTGACCACACGGAGATTGTGAAGCACCGGCACGAAGACGATCGAGTCGTTGCCGTAAAGCGCCGTCACGAATTGCGGGCCCGCTCCGAGGCTTTCTGCACTTCGATTCACCACTTTGGCGCCCCAGCCATGGGTAAGGAATTGCAATTCGCTGGCGTCCACCGAAGAGTGCGAGTTCTCAGGGCCGTAGAGCCGGTCGGTCCAAAACACCCCAAAGTGCGAAGCGAGGTCCTTGAAACAGGTCGGACCTGAGCGGTAGTGGATGACGTTTTTCATGGACTCCAGCAGGGGCGAATCGAGGTTAGTCTGAGCGAAGGACGCCGGCCCGACGGCAAGAGCTAGAACCAGCAGGAAGAGAAACCGTGCCGCCCCGCCGGCTAAACTCCGGTGGGCTCGAAACCTTGTCATGGTGGCCTCCCGAGGTGAACGCGCACTTCTCTTTCCCGGCCTCTTCCGCCTCGCCTGCGCGTCGTCCTGAGCCCGCAGGCATCTTCACGAAGCCGCGGGCCGTTTTTCCAGGTGAACTTTGCCGGCCTCGTCGCGGCTCAGGACGAAGTCGACCGACTGGCCGTGCAACTTGACACCCTTGATGGTGACGCTCTTCCACCCTGGCGGCAGGACCGGGGCGTAAACAGGCGTTAAGCCCTGATCGGTAAAGCGCAGGCCGGTGAAGCCGTAGAGGAAATTCTCCAAGAAGCCGGCGGAGATTGAGAGATTGTAGATGGCGTTGTTTTTTGCAGTCTCGCTCCGCATATTGAAGGGCGGCTTCAGGAATCCCCCCATGCTGAACTTCATCCACTTGTAAGCCGTTGCCCCATCGCCAAGTTCGGCCGCTTCGATGCCCAGCATCACGGGAACCATATCGTTGGCATCCGGCGTAAGTTCGCTTAGGGATTTGGTGGCGAAATTAAAGTCGTTGCGGCGGATTTCCTTGCTCATGGCGAGATCGAGGGGGGGATAGGCCAGCCAGGATATTGAACTTCCCATCCAGGTCTTCTTGTTGTGGGGAACCGTCTCGTCGAAATCCAGGTGGCGCTGCTCTTTCACTGAGAAGGGGATGTACATCCTCTGTGCGACTTCCGACCACTTCGGGTTCGGAGTCTGACCGAGCACGCCCGCGGCGGCTACCGCACACCGCAGCGCTTTTTGGGCCACAGCGTTGGTGAACGAGTCGTTGGGGACATCGTTGTAAGCCTCGTCCGGCGAAGTTACATGCAGAATTTCGTAGCGGTCCTTTTCGCGATTATAGGTGGCGCGCGTGGCCCAGAAGTCCGCCGTCTCGCGCAGCACGCGGTAGCCGTAATCACGCAACCAGGCCTCATCGCCCGTCGTTAAATAATATTCCCAATTGGCGATGGCGATGTCCGCGTTAACATGGATCTCTCGTTCGGCGAATCCCGTCGCAATGTAAGGCGTCACATCGATTCCCTTCAGCGGGTCGGATTCCCACGGGTACATGGCCCCGCTGTAGTGCCGCTCCCTGGCGCGCGCTTCGGCAGGCGCCAAGGTGCGAAAGCGGAACATCTCGAGTGACTTCGCTCTTTCCGGGTGAAGCAGAACGAGAACCGGAAAATCCCAGGCGTCGTTGTCCCAAAACTGGTGACCCATGTAACAGGGGCTCAAACCGCAGCCGCTCATTCCCCAGCCCGTATTCACTGTGGAATTCTCGAGCAGGCTGAAAAGGTCAGAGTGAATCGCCCGCTCCACTTCGGGATCGCCTTCTATCTGAATGTCCGTTTTCCACAGGGCGTGCCATGCCGCCTGGTGCTTTGCGAGCAGCGAGTCGTAACCCTGCTTGCGCGCGCCTTCCGCCCAGTTGAGGGCCGCATCCTTCAAACCTCCCCAATTTTCACCCGAAGCGGCGACATATTTGGCGAAGGTGTAGGTCCGGCCGCGCTCAACCGTTATCGCGATCTCTAAGGAAACCACTTGAGGTGACTGCTCGAGCTTGACAGCCGAGGGCGTCACGCCCGGCGGCAAGCCGATGGCAGCGGCCTCGGCAATCTGCGGGCCATCCACGGCACGGCCGGTAATCCACAGCAGCCGCTCGGCCTCGCTTCCACCAAACGACTGGATCTGGACGTATCCGGGATACCACATTGCCGCGCGGTCGGGCGCGGTGGGGTCTGGAGGACGCGCCACCGCACCCGCTCGGCCTTTTTGATCCACCGCGGTGGGATCGGTCAGCCGAAAGCTCTCGCCAGCATCAGCAATGGCCTTCTCGAGTTGCGCAGCGGTGAGCCGGGCCACGGGAAAACGGTGCGCGGGCGCGGGGTAAGGCCGCAAAGTGAACCGCAGACGCACCGTGCCGGTAAAATCAGGCGTAAGGCTCAGGCTGATTAAGCCGAGATGTGTGGCGTCCTCGCTCGCGAGCGTAGTCACCTCGAGCTGCGTCGAACGACCGCCACTCGCGAAATCGTACTGTGTGTGGAGCAGCCCATCGTACATGCGCAAGGTCTGGCGATAATTGCGGAAAGCGCTCGCGGTCACCGGCGTTGAATTCAACCATCGAGCGCCGTCGAAGTAATCGATCTCCGCCCAGCTTGGCAGCGCGGCGGGGCGCGATACGTCGCCGGGCGTGTAGTCCATCACTCCCACCATGAAACTCAACGTCGGGTCAGTGCCACGTAATGATGTGCTGGTGGTGAAGAAGCCATTGGCAAGATACGCCGGAAAATAGAGGCTGAAGTCTTTCTCCGTCGCCGTGAGATCGAAACCCGCATCGCCCCCGACAGCCATCGCCGAAAGTTGCAAAGCAAAACAGAGGAATACAAGCAAACGTGTCATAGTGCGCCTCATAGGAGTTCGTTTCCCCGTCGACCAGTTCCAGAGATTAGTACTCAACCGGCCAAAACCTAGCATGCGTCTGGAGTTCTGTCAAACGAGAATCCCAATCATTGATGGCGAATCGAGGTTGTTGTGGGCAAGCCTCGGGGCGTGGCAGTTTAGCGTGCGGAGCCGCCGCCGTTTGTCTCTA
>CAWIUZ010000178.1:0-12493 GCA_963838915.1 uncultured Acidobacteriota bacterium | reverse complement strand
CTGTGTACTGTGGTCCTGTGGTTCTCGTTCCGGTAGCCTTTAGGCGGGCCGCTGCGGCTGATTCGACCGCCTACTGAGAATTGCACAATTGAGCGAAATCACCCCTCATCCCCCGCCCCCTCTCCCCCAAGGGGGCGAGGGGAGAAACAACCCGGGTTGATGCCCTCGCCCCCTTGGGGGAGAGGGTGGTGCGCAGCGCCAGGTGAGGGGGTGATGCGTCACTATACTATGTAACCCTCAGCAGGGAGACCCGCATGATTGTGGATCGGAATTGGGTGCCGATGAAGTGGCCTTGCGGGCCGCTGGAAATCGCGCGCCGAAAAAAGTCGGGGAGCACCGATGCCGACCTCAAGGATACGCTCGAGGCATGGGTGCGGCCCTCCGCATTGGAATGGCTCAAGGGTACGCCGATCAACTGCCTTATCGTGGAATGGGCCGATGGACGGCCGGAGGATTCAGCCCAGCAGCAAGCCTTAAAGCCTCTTCTCGAGGCAGGCCACAAGCTGGGGATCAGTTTCGTTGGGAAGCTTGCGCTGAAGGAGAGTGCGGGTGCCGCGGTCTCTGCCGCGCTCGCAGCCGGACTTTCAGCCGTGATCTGCGAGGATGCATCCGCCCAGCCCTCTGACCTCCCGGCCATTCAGCAATTCCCACGTGACAAAGCCGAATGGGAGAGGGCTTCGACCGTTTTCAGCGCCACAGAAAACGTCTGGCCTGGACTGAATCTGGAAACCATGCATGGAGACACCGCCCTCGCCGGCCCAACGGGCATACCGTGGGTGAATTCGAACGCGTGGTTTTCAATGCTGGCGCGTGAATTGGCGCCCGGAAAAACCTTGTGGCTGGACTTTGACCCTCCGGCGGCTTCGAACCTACTCCATCCCGCCGCCTACGCCTTGGCTGTCGCCGACAGCTACGCGTATGGAAGCCGGTGGATCATTTCCTTGGACGATAAGCTTCGAGCCGCGCTTCCGAAAGGGAATTCCCAAGCTCAGGGCGTTTGGAAAACGCTGTGCGAAGCAGTCGGCTTTTTCGAGAGTCACAGGCAATGGCAAGCGTTCAAATCGCAAGGCATACTGGCGATTATTTCTGACTTTCGCGGAGACAATGCGTATCTCGGTGGTGAAGTGCTGAACCTGCTCAATCGCCGCCAAGTTCAGTTTCGAATCATCGAGAGAGCGAGATCGCTGCCTGCCCTCGAGGGCCTGAAAGCGATCCTCTGGCTCGATCACGATACGCCTAGCGCGGACCAGCGTGCCCAGTTGCTCGCCTTCGTGCGGCAAGGAGGGTTGGTGATTGCGGCAGCCTACTGGGGCAGTCCGGATGTGACGCCGGCCGAAAAAGACCCGTCACTTCAGTACAGACTGTATAATGTCGGGAAGGGGCAAATTGCGGTGGCGGACGATGGCTTCCAAGATCCCTACCAGGTGGCGGTGGATACGCATCTCCTGGTGAGTCGGCGGAACGATCTGGTGCGGCTCTATAATCCGGAAGCGACCAACTGCCGCTCGAGCGGCGAGTCGGTATCGCCGCATAAAGGGAGGCGGCTCGTGCAAGTGCTCAATTACTCTTCCGAGCCGGCCGCCTCAGTCGCGCTTTGGGTGAATGACGGGATGCAGTCCGCGCGGTTTTGGCAGTTCGGGGCGGCGGAGGCACGCAATCTCCAGGGCCGGCCTGCGGCGCCGGGAACGGAGTTCGACCTTCCGCCTGTATCGGTCTATTGCGCGCTCGAGTTTGAGGGCACAAAGCTATGATGACGACTACCTGTTCGCGAAGGAAATTCCTGGGGGCGATGGGCGCTGCGGCCGGCGCATGGCTGGCTCGCCCGATGATGTCCATGGCTCGTGCCGTCCCGGCAGGCCGCGTGGCGGTGGGCGTGTGCCACGAGTACGACGCGGATGTGACCGGGACGCTGGCGAGGATGTTCGACCAGTTAGGCGGGCTCGAAGGGCTGGTGCGCGGTAAGACCGTTGCCGTCAAGCTTAACCTGACCGGCGACGCCACCGACCGGCTCGGCTACTTTCCGGCGGAGATCACCCACTGGGTTCATCCTCAAGTTATTGGGGCGACGGTTCAACTGCTGGGACAGGCGGGCGCGGCGCGCATTCGCCTGCTCGAGAGCCCGATGTCGACCGCCGAGCCGCTCGAGGAATTCATGCTCCAGGCCAACTGGGAACCGCGCGATTTTTCGAGTGCGGCGCCGCAAGTCGAGTTCGAGAACACCAACTATCTAGGCTATGGCAGGAAGTATTCGCGCCTCTGGGTTCCGGACGGCGGCCTGATGTTCAAGGGCTACGACCTCAACCACTCCTACGAAGACTGCAACGTCTTCGTCTCCCTGGCCAAGCTGAAAGAGCATGTGACCGCCGGCGTCACCCTCTCGATGAAGAATTGCTTCGGCATCACGCCTTGCACGATCTACGGTGACGGCTCTCCCGTGGACGAGCCGAGTCTTACACCGCGCGGCGGCCGCGGGCCTTTCCACGAGGGGAATCGCCTGCCCTCGAAGAGCGCGCCCCCGCCGGTGAATAATGCCCTTGCCTCGAAAGACCCTGGCTACAGAGTGCCGCGTGTAGTGGCGGATCTGGTGTCTGTGCGGCCCGTGCACCTGGCCGTCATCGACGGAATCCACAGTATGGCGGGCGGGGAAGGCCCGTGGTGTGACAACGTGCGCCACGTCCAACCCGGCCTGCTGGTCGCGGGCACGAACTGCGTGGCCACCGACGCGGTGTGCACAGCGCTCATGGGCTTCGACCCCATGGCGGACCGCGGCACCGCCCCTTTCGAAACCTGCGACAGCACGCTGCGCCTGGCGGAACAACTCGGCGTCGGCACTCGCGATCTTAGCCAGATCGAGGTGGTCGGCACGCCCATCGCCAAAGCACGCTTCAACTTCCGCCGCGCTTGATCCGCGCCATGGAGTGCGGAAGCGAAGCTGCCGCCTTGGATTCCGGACGAAAGGGCGGCAGCTTTGCTGCCGCACTCCAAAGCGCCCGAAGCCCCTCCGCAAAGTTAGGCGTAGAAGGCTAATCTTGATCGACTAACTATACACATAGCCTATTATTTTCAGAGACAATGAATTTCCGCCTCGCCAGCCGGCGCATCAGCGAACGCCCACGGGGATGAGCAGATCGAACGGTGGTTTACGCAATTCACGCAATGATGGAGGGAGCGGGTCTCCGTGTTCTATACAGGATTCGACAATTTTGCGGGTCAGTCCTTGGGCGATTTCGACCGCTTCCGTGATGCTTCGGCCTTCAGCGACCAGGCCGGGAGCGTCGGGGCTGGTCGCTACATATCCCCCTTCGTCCAACGGTTCGATATGAAGTCGAATTGTGGCCTCATCCACTTCCGCTATGTGCACGTGGGGCTTCGCCCGACCCTTGCGTTTTGCTGCCATAGTAGGCTTCATCCACCTTTCTTTCGCAATCCTAGCACACCGCCAACTCCTGCGACAGCAACTCGGGCTTGGCCGTAATATTCCGAGTTGAAAGAAGGTTGATGAGTCACTGGGCAAGGCGACGGAGTAACTCAGGATGGGCGGCGATGAATTCATCGAGCGCTACGCTGAAGGGTGTCTGAGGAAGCTTCGCCTTTCGTTCCCTCAGGAATTCGATATACTCCCGCACCGCTGACTGTTCTTCGGCAGTAAGCTGCGATACCAGACTGACGAGGTCAGATGCCATACGTCCCATCTTTCTATACCAGTATACGTCGAGCGATGCGGCAGCATCAACGGATATGAGAGGCGACGGGAGTTGGCGGAGAAAGCTGCGAAAACGGCCGGAGTGACCCCTCACCCGTCACGCTCCGGCTGATGAAAACGCCGGAGCGTGACACCCTCTCCCCAGGGGAGAGGGTTGTTCCTTCTCGTTCACGGCCGCGAGTAGAGGTCGATGATTTCCTCGATGGCGTGTTGGCAGACGGCGCAGAAAGTGTCGCCGGAGATCATGATGCAGCGCTGCTGCGGCCGGTAGTATTTGTCTTCGTACATGGCGCCTTGGAATGCGCCCACCTTGTTGGAGTAGGGTCCATCAGACAGGCAGTGCTCTGTGGTGTTGCGGGTCTGGCGGCGGTAGGCGGTGATCTGCTCGGCAGTGGCTCCGTCGGCGCGCATCTGTTGGATGTGGAGGGGCGCGTCGCGGATGCTGTTTTCGTAGCACTCCTTCGGCCACGGCGTGGGAATGGGCGTCCCGGGAAGCACCAGGGCTTTCCACTTCAAATTCTTCGGGTCGAGCAGGGTGGTAATGTTCGGCTCCCAAGGCTCGACGGGGTTAGTGACGGGCGCGTAGGCGACGTTGGCGTTGAAGTAGTACTCATCGCCGAGGTCGGCGAAGTGGTGGCCAAACTCGTGAGTGAAGACCCGAATGGCCGCCGGGAAATCAATGCTGACCGTAGCGTAAAGACCAAAGATGCCTCCGTTGCCGTACTCCTTCGAGTTCATCACGATCCCCATCACATCATAAGGGGCGTACGACGCAATGCGGCGGATCGCGCGATTATCGAACGAGAGGGCGTAACGCTCGGTGCCAAAGACATCGAACTCGGAGTCAAAGAGCGTATTTCGGTACTCGCCTCGCGAGGGATGTGACACGCCCGAGTCAGGCGAAGGCGCGCAGATGGCCCACACGTTGAATTCTTTGCGGCGCTCTTTGAAGGGCGAGAAAGTGAAGACGCCCTCGGCGAGGCGCCGCACGTCTTTCTCGCATTTGTCGAGCTCAGCCGCCGTATAGCCGTCGCCCAGAAGCAGCAAATCCACTTTATTTGCGGGATCACCGTTTTGTTCCAGGGTGAGCACACGTCCGGGTGAGGGAGGCTTGGACGCGTCGATGCGCTTGTCGTGCGGGTCGAGGGTGGTGGACCAGACCTCGCGGAAAGCGTTTTTCGCGTCGCGTTTTTTCACCACAATTTGAACCGGAGCTTCCGGCGTGGGGAAGCGGAGCGATTCGTGGAACGTCCGGTTGACCTTTTTCGCTTCATCCGTGGTCACCCACTCGCCGTAGATGGAGGAGAAGCCGCGTGAATAACGCACGCGCTGGGTGCCGAGATCTCTGACTTCGAAGAAATACGTGCCGCGGTTAGTGGTGTCGATGGGTTTCGCGGGATTCCCGGGCCAAGGGAGAGGTTCGACCACCACGCAGTCGACGCTGAACAATTCCTGATTGGCGTTGCCGGTGTGGTAAAAGTCGAGGCGCATGGTCGCCGGTGTGGCGGCCAGCGATTCAAGCGCGGACACTAGGATGAACGATACGGTGAGCGCAAGATTCTTCAGCCGCATGGACCCCTCCGACGGTTGTGGGTGGCGGAGAGTATACACCAGGAAGGCAGGTGTTTGGGGCCAGGTGTCAGGGTTCAGGGGCCGGGACCTGCGACTATCGAAGATTCAAGATTTTAAAATAGAGAGCAAGATTTCAAGAGATGCGAGCGACGTCCTTGATGTGAGGTCGAGATGGACTTGGAGAGCGAGTGAGAGGCCAGCGCTACGCCGGCGCGTTGATTTCCTCGAAGGAGGTCTCGAGGTCTTGCGTGTGCCGCCAAGCCAACTCGTAGCTTACGGCAATCTCATCGCAGCAGGAATATTTGGGGCAGCCCAGGCAATCCTGAAAGACTTTCACCGGAAAGCTCTCGCGCGTAGCCCTTTGGAAGCCTAGCTTTTCAAAAAAGGCCGGGACGACCGTAAGGGCGAAGACTGTTTTCAGGCCACAGCGCTCGGCTTCGTCCATGATGACCTCGGTGAGCAGCGTGCCTACGCCCTTGGCCTTGAGCGCCGCTTCTACACAGAGTGAACGAATTTCAGCAAGCTCCTGGCTGTAGAATTTGAGTGCGCCGCATCCGAGCAGCTCTCCGTCTTCTTCCGCGACGGTGAACTCCCAGATGTCTTCGTACAGGTTCGACAACGGGCGCGGAAGCAGGACCTGTTCGGCAACGTAACGGCTGATTAGCTTGTAGAGCGCGGGAGCGTCGCGTAATTCAGCCTTTCGGATGTCCAATGTATCGTTTCCCTCTCTTTAGTACGATCCGTGGGCGGACTTGAGATTTGAAATTTCAGATTTCAAAGCTTAGGCGCGCGTGCCCTGCATGAGCAGAATCAACAAAGCCTTTTGAACGTGCAGGCGGTTTTCGGCCTGGTCGAATACCGCCGAGCGCGGAGAATCGATCACTTCATTGGTCACCTCTTGTCCGCGATGCGCGGGCAGGCAATGCATAAACAGCGCAGAGGGTGCGGCCGCGGCCAAGAGTTCATCGGTGACCCGGTAAGGTGCGAACACCTGGGCTCGGAGGTGGACGGCGTGCTCCTGTCCCATGCTTGCCCAGACGTTGGTGTAGACGGCCTGGGCTCCCGCCACGGCCTCGAGCGGGTTATTGAAAACCTCGACTGTCGCCCCCGTCGCCGCGCCCAGCGCTTTCGCGACGGCGACCACCTCGGTCTTGGGTTCATAGCCCGGAGGTGTGGCAGCGCGCACCGAGACGCCAAGCTTCGCGCCGGTGACCATCAGGGAATGGCACACGTTGTTGCCGTCACCGACGAAGGCCAGCGTCTGCCCCGACAGGGTTCCAATCTTTTCCCGCAGCGTAAAGAGATCGGCCAAGGCCTGGCAGGGATGAAAGAGGTCGGTGAGCGCGTTCACGACAGGAATCGAGGCGTTGTTCGCGAGTTCCAGCACCGACTCGTGCGAGAAGGTGCGCGCCACAATTCCATCCACCCAACGCTCGAGATTGCGGGCAATATCCTTGACCGCCTCGCGCTCGCCCAAGCGCGGCTTGGCGTGGTCCAAGTAAACGCCAAAACCTCCCAGGCTGGTCATGCCCACTTCAAAAGTGACGCGAGTGCGAAGGGAAGGCTTCTCAAAGATCATCGCCAGTTGTTTTCCCAAGAGCGCCTGAGAATAGGCGCGCGGCGCGGCTTTGACTTGCTCCGCCAGCCCAAAGATCAGGTTCAGGTCGGCCAGCGAGAGGTCCGTGTCCGCCAGCAGATCGGTTACACTCAACTTTTCTTGTTTTTCAACCATACTCAAGCTCGATGCCATGCTTGCTCCCCTCCTTGCGTGGCCGGTTCGACGCGGGCTGCCGACCCCCTCACCCGGCCCGCCCCGGCTGATGAAAGCGCCGGCTGCGGTCCACCCTCTCCCCCAAGGGGGAGAGGGTTACGCCATCTTAAGCGTTGCGGCAGGCGGCCAATATCGGCTTCAGGGCCGCAATAAGTTCGTCCACGTGGCTGCGCTCGATGATCAGGGGTGGAAGAAAGCGCAGGACCTTTTTCCTGGGTGCAATTGAAAATCACTCCCGCTTCGAGCGCTTGCCGGACCACATTCTTACAGGGAACGGAAAGTTGGGCGGCCAGCATCAAGCCGTCGCCGCGAACCTGCTCGATGACTGCGAATTCGCTCCGGAGCGCTTCGAGTTGAGCGCGGAAATAGCCGCCGACTTCACGGACGTGCTCGAGAAAACCCGGGCGCTCCAGGATTTCGAGAACCTTCAGAGCCAGGCGGCATTGGAGTGGCCCGCCACCGAACGTTGTGCCGTGCATGCCGGGGGAGAATGCCTGCGCCACTTCTTCGCGGGCGAGAATGGCCGCTAAAGGCAAACCGGCCGCTAGAGGCTTGGCCACCACCACAACGTCGGGCTGCAGTCCGAACTTGGTGAAGGCGAAGAAACGCCCGGTGCGCCCCAGGCCGCACTGAATTTCGTCGCAAACCAACAAGGCGCCATTCGCATGGCAGAGTTCTTCCGCGGTCTTGAGGAACTCCTCGCTGAGTTCCACCACCCCGCCTTCGCCCTGAATCACTTCCAGCAGCACTGCTCCAACGCGGGGCGTGAAGCTTTCGCGCAGGTGCTTCGCGTCGTTCAGGCGGATGAATCGGATGCCCGGAACGAGGGGCTCAAACGGCTTGCGATATTTTTCGGTCCAGGTCGCGGACAGAGCTCCGAAGGTTCTTCCGTGAAAAGAGTTTTCGACTGCCAGGATTTCGCACGACTCCTGGCGCCGGCGAGCGTAGGCACGGACCAGCTTCAGCGTTCCATCAATGGCTTCCGTGCCGGAGTTGGCGAAGAAGGCCCGGTCCATTCCGGACAAGGCAGTGAGTTTTTTCGCGAGCGGCGCCTGGTGCGGGTGGTAAAGCAGGTTGGAGGTGTGCAGAAGCGTCTCGGATTCGTCGCGGAGAGCTGCGAGGATTTCCGGGTGAGCGTAACCAAGCGAATTTACCGCCAGCCCTCCCAGGAAATCGAGATACTTCTTGCCCTGATCATCGTACAGGTAGCAACCCTCGCCTCGCACCGCTAGGATCGGCAAACGGTCGTAGGTGGGAATCAGGACTTGCTTCTCGAGCTGCGCAATCTTGTCGAAGTTCATATGCTTTTCACAGTCCACAAGATTCGAAGTGGCGCCGACCTTCAGAGCCTGCCCTGAGCAAAGCAAGGGGTCGGCACACGCCGGCCTAAAGGCCGGCGCTACACCCTTATTGGGGCAACCTTCACGATCCTGGTTCCGACGTGCTGCCCATGGTTCACGGCGCGGAGCAGGTCCTTTGAGCCGTCGGCCGCGAGAATGTCAATTTCACCAACGTTCTTGCGGAGCAGGCGGGCGCACGAACGCAGTTTGGGGATCATGCCATCGCGCACCACGCCTTTCCTGATCAGGCCGGGAATTTCGCTGAGTTTCACCAGCGGCAGCAGGCGCCGGTTCGCGTCCCAGACGCCGCCTGATTCAGTGAGGTAGAAGAGCCGATCAGCTTCGAGGGCTACGGCGAGGGAGGCCGCCAGGTCATCGGCATTGATGTTCAGGAATTCTCCCCGCGCGCCCAAGCCCAGGCTGGCGACCACGGGAACAATCCCAGCCCGTAAGGCCATCTCGAGGACGGCGGTCCGGATCTTGTAAGGCCGCCCGACGTAACCCAGATCTTTCTTGTGGCCGTTCGATCCCAAAGACAGCTTTCTTGCGCGGACCATTCCCGCATCACCGCCCGTGATGCCCAGCGCCGCCTGGCCGAGGGCTGCGAATTCCCCTACCCACTGCTTATTCACGATGCCGGCGAGAACCATCAGGGCCACGTCGCGCGTGGCAGCGTCCGTGACGCGCAGTCCCTGGTAAAACTCCGTGTGGATGCCCAAGCGGTCAAGGGTCCGAGTGAGGGTGCTGCCGCCGCCGTGGACGACTACGACGGAGTGGCCGGCGCGCACGAGGTCCACGATTTGCCGGGCCAGCCGCCGGCGTCCCTTGCTGTCCTCCGCTGCCTTTCCACCGATTTTTACGACTAACTTCATATCAGGCCTAATTCCTGCGGCAGTCCGAACATGAGGTTCATGTTCTGAACCGCCTGCCCCGCCGCACCTTTGCCCAGATTATCCAAGGCGGAAACAATGATGAGCCGCCGCGTCTCCTCATCAAGCGCGAACCCGATATCTGCATACTGCGTGTTGGCCACCGCCTGAAGTTCAGGCAGAGCCCCATCTTCATAAACCCGGAGCAGCGGGGAAGGCGCGTAAAACCGCTTGAAAAGGGCGGCCACTTCGCCCAGGGTCCGTCGCGCGTTGAGGCGGACGTAAACTGTGCTCAGAATGCCGCGTGTGACCGGCAACAAGTGAGGAGTGAAAATGAAATCCTTCTCGCCGATGTCGAGCGCCTGGAGCATTTCCGGAACGTGCCGGTGGGTGAAAAGGCCGTAAGCCCGGCAATTCTCGTTGACCTCCGGGAAGTGAAGCTTCCCGCTGGGAGTACGGCCTGCGCCGCTGGCGCCGGATTTCGAATCGGAAATTATGCCGGCGGATATATCCACCCATTCGGAGCGCAGAAGAGGGGAGAGAGCGAGGATCACGGAGGTGGCATAACAGCCGGGATTGGAGAGCAACCTGGCGCTCGAGATCTCAATTGGGTTGAGCTCCGGCAGGCCGTAGACCGCCTCGGCAAGCGCTTCCGAAGCGCAGTGCTCAAAGCCGTACCAGCGCGGATAAGCGGCAGCATCCTTGAGGCGGAACGCGCCACTCAGGTCGATGACGCGCAAACCGGCATCCAGAAGCGCGGGCGCGACGTCGCGAGATGTTTCGTGCGGGGTGGCGAGGAATACCACGTCCGCTTGCGGCGCCCCTATGGCCTCCAGCAGGGCGAGGCCGGCCGAACCCTCGAGGTCAACGGGCAGGCAGGGAATCGCGAAACGGCCGCGCAGCGCGGGATGGACCTGCTCGATGGGGAAAGGCTTCCTGGCGCTGGAAGTGGAGGAGATCATGCGCACGACGCGAGCGTCAGGATGCCGCGCCAGGAGGGTCAAAAGCTCACGCCCGACATACCCGGTGGCGCCCAGCACGGCAGCCCGAACGGGCAGCGCAAACCCGCTTTTCAACTCTGCGGTTTCCGCTTTCGCGGCGGGCGGCGCCAGAGCGCTCGTTCCAGATTTTGTCGTGACATCCAACGTTGACTAAACCCCACATTCCGGCCGACCGGAATATTTATGCATTCGATGCATAAATATACTTTCTTATACCGCAAAGATTTTTTGCTGTCAACAAAAAACGCGCGTTTGTTCACTGGCGTTTCAAGGCCCGACAGGCTAGAATTACCATGGGTAGCGCTTTCATGCCGGAGATTAATGTCGAACGCAGGGGCGAGAGTTCCGGGGCTTCCATCAGCGCCAAGATTATCGCTCTCGCGGTGCTGGGCGGGTGCATCTACTACGCCAGCTCAGTTGTCATCACCCTGATTTTCTCGATTCTCATCGCCGCAGTGCTCGAGCCGGGGGCAGGGTTCCTGGAGCGTCTGCGGATGCCGCGCTGGTTGAGTTCGCTGGTCATGGTTCTGCTCATGCTCACGATCAGCTATCTGGCGGTGTACGGGATTTATGGGCGGGCGCTGGATTTTATCGATAATGCTCCCAGGCTGGCGGCCAAGCTCAGGCAAATCACCGCCCACCTGGATGTGGCCGCGCAGAGTTTTCAACAGAGTACGCGCACCATCATACCCTCCTCGACAGACAGCAGTCTGCCCACCGTGCGACTGCAACAGGAATCCCCCTGGACGCAGTTTTTGCTGCGCGGCGTGGGGTCGGTCTACGCCTTCACGGTCACCGTGATGTTCATCCCCTTCCTGGTTTTCTTCATGCTGAACTCCAAGGACCACTTATGGGCGGCCTCGCTGAACCTCTTTCCGCGCCAGAACCGGCAGCAGGCGGAAGATGTCATTCACTACATCGGCCTGATGCTGCGCCAGTTCGCGTTGGGGAATCTTCTGGTGGCTCTCATCACGGCGGTTCCTATCTGCCTGGTCTTCGCCTATCTCCGCCTCCAGTACGCCTTGGTGTTGGGATTGTTGGCTGCGTTTGTAGGCCTTATCCCTTACATCGGAGTGGCGCTGGCGCTGGTTCCTCCTTTGATGGTCGCGCTGATGCAATATGACTCGGTAAAGCCCTTTCTGATCCTGGCGGCCACGGTTGCCGCAGCGCACTTTATTGCGGTGAATGTCCTGACTCCGCGACTGGTGGGACATCGCCTGAACCTGAATGCCTTGGCGGTCACTCTCGCGATGATGTTCTGGGCCTGGCTGTGGGGAGGGTTTGGGCTGATCCTCGCCGTGCCCATCACCGCCGCCATCAAAGCGGTGTGCGACAACGTTGAAAAGCTGAAACCCTACGGGGCGTGGATGGGCGAAGGGTGAATTCAGTCAAGAGTCGAGAGTCGAGAGTCGAAAGTCAAAAGTCGACAGCCGGTAGTCGAAGATTTAAGGAGTCGAGACGTTCAAAAGTCGAAAGGTTGAAAAGCCGACAAACGCACCTGAATGAATAAAGCGATTTCAAATGGCAAATCGCAAATGGCAAATTTCAAATGGTTTCAAATCTGTAATTTGGCATTTGAAATCGATGTTCGTGATTTCTCGATTCTTGATTTTCGCCTCCTGAACTTTCGACTCTCGACTCTTGACTCTTGACTGTTCTACTGCCCCTGCGCGCGCAATTCCCTGACAAGAGCTTCGATGGACTCGCAGTCCTGAAAGATGCGGATACCGGCAATGCCTGTGGCTCCCGCTTCGAGACAAGGCTGGACACGTTTCACGGTGATTCCCCCGAGAGCCAGGACCGGTATTCTTGTTTGCCCGTTCGCCGCGCTTGCCCGCGTGGAGGCGGAGATCGCGCGGCATCGCGAGCAACCGCGGCCAGCTCGAAGCGCTGATCACCGCGCGGCTGGTCTCCCCGCTTCGACAGCGTCCAGTTCGGCCAGCCCGCCTACGCACGGCTCGCCGGCGACGCCGCGCCCGAGCTCACGCACGGTGCGCACGACGAAGGAGAGCTCGGGGCCTATCACGACCTGTGGCAGCCGCTCCGGGTTGCCGACCTGCGGACCCAGCTGCAGCAGTTCGTTCCGGCCGGGGTCGACATCGACATCCGCTTCGCCACCTGAAGGAGACCACCCGTGTACGGCGATTTCTCTCGTTTCCTTAGCGGCCTCTCCGGTCAGTACTCGGGCGTGCTGGCGCAGCAGGGCAGGCTGCTGCTCGACGCAGAACTGAACGAGC
>CAWIUZ010000177.1:0-5792 GCA_963838915.1 uncultured Acidobacteriota bacterium | reverse complement strand
CGCGAAACATTTTTTCGATTACGCTTGCTTTGTGGCTCTCTTCCCGGATCTGGTTGCCGGGCCGATCATTCGCTACCGTACCCTGGCCGACCAGATTACCTACCGCGAACATACGCTGCCGCGCTTTGCCTCGGGCGTATCGATCTTCATTCTGGGTTTTGCGAAGAAAATCCTGTTGGCCAACACGATGGGGAATGTCGCTGACGCCGTATTCAACGCCGCGGCGCCGGGCATGGTGGCGGCTTGGGCCGGAGTGTTGGCCTTTGCGTTTCAAATCTATTTTGATTTCTGTGGCTACTCGGATATGGCCGTGGGCCTGGGACGCATGATGGGCTTCGAATTCATGAAGAACTTCGATGCTCCTTACAGGTCGGAAAGCATCACCGAGCTCTGGCGGCGCTGGCACATTTCGCTATCGAGTGTGCTGCGCGACTACCTTTACTTACCTCTGGGCGGAAATCGCAAGGGGGAGTTGAGGACCTACATCAACGTGGCGATCGTAATGCTGCTCGGGGGACTTTGGCACGGGGCCCATTGGCAGTTTGTAGTTTGGGGTGGGTACCATGGTGCGCTACTCGCCCTGGAAAGGTGGCGCGGCAAGAAGAGCTTCTACGAGAGCCTGCCTCGAGCGGTACGCATAGGAAACACCTTCCTGCTGATGCTATTTTCGTGGGTGCTTTTCCGCGCCAGCGATTTGACAGCGGCGGCGCGCTATTTCGGCGCCATGTTCAAGCTTGTGCCGTCGAACGGCGCCGCACCCCTGCTCTGGGCGGAAATCTTCCGGCCGCATTACCTCGGGGTCATGGCGCTTTGCGCGTTCCTGGTGTTTCAGCCGGTCCAGGCGTTTGATTGGTCGCTCAAGCCCCAGACGTGGCGGCGGGTGGCC
Source organism: uncultured Acidobacteriota bacterium (assembly GCA_963838915.1). Taxonomy (GTDB): domain Bacteria; phylum Acidobacteriota; class Terriglobia; order UBA7540; family UBA7540; genus CAVROP01. Next base: position 4,906 of record CAWIUZ010000177.1, on the reverse strand, counting down.
TACCTTGTGCCGCTCTTCCTGCTCTCGCTCATGATCATGTTCAACCAGGCTTTCAATCCTTTTCTGTACTTTCAGTTTTGAGGGGTGCAACTCTTGTCGCAGCGCGGGACAGCCACCGGAACGTCTGAAGTTGTCGACCCTCGACTTCTCGAGTCCGGGCATCCCTCGTCGCGTCGTCCGCTCGGCAGTGAAGTGGCGTTGATTGTGTGCTTTCTGATGACTATATTCGGAGTTCCAATCAGCCAGATTTGCATCCAGTTGGGCCATGGGCAGCGGGTGCAGTTTACAGACGTCTTCCGCTACGCGCCGACCGAGAGAAATCTCCGGCAATTCGAGCAGGGGTTGAAGGATGAGTCCTGGTTTGAGCAGAGGCTTCGTCCTCTCACGCAGCAATCGTTGTTCCGCATGCTAGGGGACACGGGTTCGAAAGCTGACATGGGGCGGGACGGATGGCTCTTCTATCGCCCGGATGTCCGATACGTGGTCGAGCCGGATCGTCCCGACCCGGGTGGCAGCGAGGGAGACTGGGTCCAGGCTCCGGAGGGAACTTATCAAGATAATGTGGCGAGGGCCATCGTCCGGTTCAGAGACCAACTCCGGGAAAGGAATATTGAGTTGCTGGTGATGCCGGTACCGGGCAAGCCCAGCATTTACCCGGAGATGATGTGGCGGACCTCCCAAGGAGAAGGGAAGGGTCTGGCTTCGCCCACCCTTTCCTTGCTGGGGAAGTTGGACGCTCAAGGCGTAGAGGTTGTAAACCTGTTTAATCGCTTTCAACAGGTTCGGCAGAATACCTCGAAGGATTATTTGTATTTGGCTCAAGACACGCACTGGACCCCCGAGGGAGCAAGGCTGGCGGCAGAGTCTGTGGCTGAAAAGCTTCAGGCGCTGGGGTGGGCGCCACAGCCCACGGTTGAGTTCCGGTCCAGAAAAGTTCGGGTGAAGCGCTATGGCGACGTTTTGGAAATGATCCAGCCTCGTGCCAGCCAGCGCAACGCCCCGGCCGAGGAAGTGGATAGCGATCAAGTGGTGGATAATGCCGGCAGGCTTCTGACCTCATCGCAGGCCGAGCGTCCCGGAACCTACAGGTATCCGGGAGGAACCGTATCGCTTTTGGTGCTGGGCGACAGCTTCTGCCGGATCTATCAAGAACGCGAGCCACGGTCACTGGGGGAAATTGTTGGGGCGGCTGGCGATGCATCCAGCGGAAACAGCCGGGCGGGCGGGACGCCGACTCGTCTTCTACCAGGGTCAGCCGGATTCCCGTCGTATCTCGCCATGGCGCTGCAGGCGCCGCTGGACTTCATCGTGAGTGACGGAGGCGCTTCCACGGACGTGCGAAGGAGTCTCGCTACCAATCCCGAGATACTGGAAGGCAAGAAGGTCGTGGTCTGGGAGTTTGTGGAGCGCGACATTCAATTGGGCAAGGCAGGGTGGCTGGATGTGGCTCTGCCGCCGATCTCGGGCACATAGAGTGCCCACTTGTGGAGAGCGGCAGTTCGCTGCCGCCCTTCCACTCTCTTCCTGCTTGAAAGGAAGAAGCTGGAGTTGCTTGATGATGAATGACCGGCAACGGATTTTGGCAGCAATTCGCGGCGAAACGCCTGATCGGCTGCCTTTTGTTCCGCGACTCGAGTTCTGGTATCGTGCCCGGCGTCTTAACCACTCGCTTCCTTCCGACTTGGAGTCGCTCACCCTGATGGAGATCGCGGATCGGCTAGGTGTGAGTTATTATGCGGTTGTCCCTGATTTTACAGATTGCACAGACGATGAAGCGGCGGACCGGGCACTGGGCATCGTTCATCAATCCGTCCTGCCCTTTAGAGTGACCTTAGGCGACGTGGACCGTCGAGTCTTGAGCAGCGGCCGGCGAACCGTGGTCGAGTACCATACGCCGGTGGGCAGTATCCGCACCGCGAGCCAATACACCGATGAAATGATCGCCGCAGGAGCTTCCGATCCCTACCTCACCGGGCACGCCATCCGCAGCCTGGCTGACTTCGAGGTGGTCGGCCACATCTTTTCACACTTGAAGGTTGAGCCACAATTCGGCGGCTATGAAGCGATGCGCGAACGAGTGGGGGAGCGAGGGATTGTGATTGCTTACGCCAGCAGCTACGCCTGCCCGATTCAGCACATACTGGCCGAATTGATGCCCATGGACCAGTTCTTTTACGCCCTGCATGATTACCCTGCAACGGTCGAGCGGCTCGCCGAACAGATGGAGCCTTACTATCAAGCCATTAGGACCATTGCGGCGGACTCCCCAGCCGAGGTGGTTCTGCTGGGCAGCAACTATGACGACTCCATCACTCCTCCTCCTTTCTTCCGGAAATACCTGCTGACTCCGCTTCGCGAATATGCCGAGGTACTGCACCGCCGTGGCAAGTACTTGATGAACCATACGGACGGTGAGAATCGTCTTCTCTTGAGTTTATATCGGGAGGCGGGTTTCGACATTGCCGACTCGCTCTGCCCCTATCCCATGACCCGATGCCGCTTGGAGGAAATTCGCGAGGCGTTTGCTGATCGCATAACGATTTGGGGCGGCATTCCTTCTATCCTGCTTTGCCCGGATAAAGCGACCGATGACGAGTTCAGGCAGTTCATTGATGACCTGCTGACACGCTATGGTCACCAAAGTCATTTCGTTCTGGGCGTCAGCGACATGGTGACAGCCGACGCTGATTGGGATCGGGTTCGGTACATCGCAGATAGAGTGTCCAGCCTCGCGTGACAGAGAGGGGGAACAAGTATGAAACTGAAAAGCCGCACCGTCGTAGTAACCGGCGCCGGCGCCGGCATTGGCCGGGCCTCAGCCAAGGAATTCGCCAAAGAGGGCGCCCGCGTGGTCGTGGCGGATATCAATCTGCAGGGAGCGAGCGAGACGGTAAGCCAAATCACGTCACTGGGCGGCATAGCGTTGGCGGTGGAGGTGGATGTTTCGCAGCCGGCATCGGTCCAGAAACTAGTTGGTGAAACTCTACGCGCTTTCTCGGACGTTCATGTGCTCCTTAATAATGCCGCAGTTGTGGTCAGCAAGACGGTGGAGGACACTACCGTGGAGGAATGGAACCGGGAAATCGCCGTGAACCTCGGCGGCGTGTTCCTCTGTTCCAAGTACTTCCTGCCTCACTTGCGTAAAACGAAGGGCTGCATCGTGAACATGGCATCAGTAAATGGCTATTTCGTGGAACCGATGTGCGCGGGTTACTGCGCAACGAAGGGCGGCATCATCGCCTTGACAAAGGCAATGGCGATTGACCACGGCAAAGAGGGGATTAGGGTCAACTGCATCTGTCCCGGCTATATCAATGCTGGGGGCGCCGATGTCTACTTCCAGGCTCAAGCGGATCCCGAGGCGGCCCGCGCGGCGGCTGGCAAGCTTCACGCGCTGTGGCGAATTGGCCAGCCCGAAGAAGTCGGCAAGCTCGCCGTGTTTTTGGCGAGTGACGACGCGTCTTTTATGACGGGATCCGCCGTAGCCGTAGATGGCGGCTTTGGGTCTGGCCTCCCGCCTAGTAGCTAGTGTGCTGCAACCTCCGATCCTTGGCAATGGTCACGAGGCACGAGTTGGTTGTAGGGGTACTTGGCGTACCCCGACAACCAAGGCGCGCACAGGCATTTTCAAGGCGCGGCATGGAACCTAACGTCTTCGAACCGGCCGGAGTATACGGCATACCGGGGAAACGTGCTGGCACTATCGCTTGTGGCCGCCATCCCAAACGTCGAAGAGCGGGAGAAGGCGCCGGAGAAATCGTGGCTGCCGACCTCGCGCCACGGGCCATGGGAAGCGGCAAGGAAAGCGCTGATCCGGTTATCCCGGCGGACGACTTTCAAGAGACATCCCGCCGAACATGCGCGTGATTGCGACGGGCCGCGCGAGACTCGGCCCTCGTCACGCCACTGAAAAACCACAGTGCCGTCTTGGAAGACTCCCAGATAGCCGTAGCGGGCCGCTTCGCCAAATACGTCGCCTGGGCTGAGTTGGCGGCCCTGCAACTGGCCTTTAGTTTGGCCGATGACGTAGCTCGATTCGCGCAGCATCAATCCAGAGGAAGCCTCCTGGCCTGCCCCGGAACTTGGCTCCCGGCGCTCGGAGACCGCTGCTACCAAGTCGCCATTCTCCTCGAGGCGTTGAAATACGTAGTGAAAGGCGTCGTGATTGAGATGGTCCTTGTATTGGTCGAAAGCATCGGGACGGAGGGCAAGACTCCCATTACCGGTGACTTCGAAGGTGCGGTCGCGGAAATTGGCGCTGCCCGGCGACGCGAAGCCTACGTCCTGATCGTACCAGGGTCGGGGGATCGCGCCAGTCCCTCCCGTCAGCGTCAAGTGCAGCCGGCGCAGGTTCATTCCGTAAACGCCTTGGCAGAGATCCGCGGGTACGAGTAAGGGGCTGCCGCAATGGGCGAAATTGGCTGCCCAAATCATCCACAGGTCCTGCCCTGCCGGCGTACGGGGACCCTGCCACTCGACGGGGAAGCTCGGGCCATACGCGTTGCCGGAACCCAAGAAGGGATTACGTGCAACGAAAGACCACGGACCCCAAGGATGGGGGGCCTCAAGAACCAGAAGCTCCGCGCCGCCTTGCACCATGGGGCCACTTTCGGTGGGCGGCTGGAAGTCGCGGTAATAATAGTCGGCAAAGGTAAGGAAATAGCGATCGATCTCGCGGTCATAGGCCATGTGGGGATAATTAACATGGCCACCGGGCCCGGCAGGTTGGCCCCAAAACAGGCAGTCCGCGGTACCGACGCCGCACCCGGAGCGGCCCTGGCGAGGGTAGCTCAGGGAACGGATGTCACGCGCCAGGTTCGGATCATTGCCGGCTGTCCAGGCCGGACGATTGGCGGAGTCGAAGCCGGCGAACCACTGCCAGTTACCCGGGTTTGTCACCTCCTCG
>CAWIUZ010000176.1:0-10650 GCA_963838915.1 uncultured Acidobacteriota bacterium | reverse complement strand
ATCAAAGAGGCCATGACTCCCAGAAGCCCAATCGTGCCGCTGATATTGTTGGAGAAAACAAATGAGGGTTGTGGAACGACTCCTCCACCAGAGCGCTGGCTGCAAAGTGCATGACGGCCTCAATGCCAAGCCTCTACACCTCCTCTCCAACAAACAAAAACACAAACACCTCCCTCCTCTCCCAACACCTCCCAACACCTCCCACCTCCTCTCCAACACCTCCCAACACCTCCCAACACCTCGCCCAAACACACCTCCACCTACCCTAAAAACAAAACAAAACAAAACAAACCACACCTCCTTCTTCTTCTTCTTCTTCTTCTTCTTCTTCTTCTTCTTCTTCTTCTTCTTCTTCTTCCAGCCACCTGCCGGGCGAAATTCGAACAGACGAATCTCGAGGACTGGCGCGGTCCGGTGTGATTAAAAGGCCTGACACGGACAATAGGCAGGCCGTAACTTCGGAAGAACTGCAACCCCAGCATCTCCGCGGCGGCTTTGCTTCCTGCGTACGGGTTGACGGGGCAAAATTCCGTTTCTTCCCGCGGCGGCAGTTTCTCCTTAGGAACTATGCCATAGACCTCGGCCGAACTGACCAAGAGAAATCGACAGTCCATCCCGGCCCGGAGCCAGGCTGACAGGAGGTTAAGAGTGCCCATGAAATTCACACGATAGGTCTCGACCGGGTTCTGGAACGAATCTGCAGGCGAAGAGAACGCTGCAAGGTGATAGATGCGCTGCGGCTTAAGTGACTCGATTACCTCGCGCACGCGGTCGAATTCGCCGAGATCCGCGCTGACGAATTTGAGATGGCCCTTGATGTGTTCGAGATTGTCGCAGTCGCCGTCGACGGCGAGGAGGCCAATGACCTCTTCGCCTTTGGCTAGAAGGTATTCAGCCAAGTGAGAGCCCGCAAAGCCCGCACAGCCTGTGATTAGCGTCCTCATTCCGCCCCTAGCCGCGACAGATCCTCGTCCACCATCATCTTGACCAGGCTCTCGAAACTCACTTTGGGTTTCCAGCCCAACTCCTGCCGAGCTTTAGTAGAATCGCCCAGCAGGTGATAGACTTCCGCCGGGCGCAGCAAGGCCGGGTCTATTTCCACGTGATCCCGGTAGTCCATGCCCAGGTGGCCGAAGGCGATTTCCAGAAGCTGACGTACAGAATGGGCTACTCCGCTGGCGACAACGTAATCCTTCGGTTTTTCTTGCTGGAGCATCCGCCACATGGCTTCCACGTAATCGCCGGCGAATCCCCAATCGCGCTCAGCCTCAAGGTTTCCCATTTTGAGCGTTCTTTGCTGGCCTAGTTTGATCCGCGCCGCGCCGTAACTCGCTTTTCGTGTGACGAATTCCAGGCCGCGCCGGGGCGACTCGTGATTGAACAGAATTCCCGAGCTTGTGAAGAGGCCGTAACTCTCCCGGTAATTGACGGTGATCCAGTGGCCGTAGAGCTTAGCCACGCCATAAGGGCTGCGTGGGTAAAAGGCCGTGTTCTCGTTCTGCGGGCTCTCGCGGACCATGCCGAACATCTCACTCGAGGAAGCCTGGTAAAACTGTATTTTGGGATTCACTAGCCGGACTGCCTCCAGCATCCGGGTCACCCCGAGGGCCGTGAATTCGCCGGTCAATGTCGGCTGGTTCCAGGAAGTGGGGACAAAAGACTGCGACGCCAGATTATAGACTTCTTTGGGTTCGCATTGCTGGAGGGCGCTGATCAGTGAATTCTGGTCAAGCAGATCCCCCGGAATAAGCTCGATCCTGTCTTGCAAGTGGTGGAGGCGCTCGAAGTTCACTGTGCTGCTGCGCCGGACCAGGCCGCAAACACGATAGCCCTTGGAAAGCAGAAACTCAGCCAGGTATGACCCGTCTTGCCCCGTAATGCCCGTAATCAGCGCTGTGTTCGCCACCAGTTTCCCCCCTTGCGATCCGCAAGAAGAACTCAGTAGAGAGAAGTCACGAATTAGAACAACCGAGTCGAATTCCTAAACACGATTCTACGCCGCGGCCTGTACCGCTTCCGCCGCTGCTGCTTCATAGCTAGTGCTTAGTTGTCTTAATAAGCACAATTATTCCGAGTCCTGGAAGGGCGGGGGCTTTAGCCCCGCCGGTACGCAGAGCACAACTCAAGGGGCCTTTAGGCCCTGAAGCAACGCGGCTTCAGGGGCTAAAGCCACAAAAAGTGGCCCGTTCTCTGCGGCGGGGCTGAAGCCCCGCCCTTCCGACGCCAAACGAATAAGAACGCCTACTTCTGCAAGCGAGCACTAGCCTCCAGTTTCAGCCTGCCTATTTCTAAATTCTAGCATTCTAGCGCCAATAAAGGCACGCATCTCCGCTTGGAAGCGCGACGCATCGAAGCGTTTTGCATGTTGTCGAATGACGGCGGGCGAGAAGCGGCTCTGGTTGGACTCGAAAAAGCGAACTGCGGCAGCCAGGGAATCGGCGGACTGCTCGGAGAAGAATACGCCGGTGGAAGCTTCCGGGGCAAGGGGGTCTCGAGGGAAGCCACCAACTACGGTCTCGAGCGCTCCACCTCTGCCAAAGGCGATGACCGGCCGGCCAAAAGACTGCGCTTCGACCGGAACGATCCCCCAGTCTTCTTCGCCCGGGAACAGCAGGGCGCGGCAGCGCGCGTAGTTTTCACGCAATTCCTGGTCGGAAAGGTGTCCCAAGAACCGGACGGTGGGGCCCGCCAGACTCCGTAGGCGCTCGAACTCTTCGCCCTCACCGACGATCCGTAAAGGCCGCCCCAGGCGATTGCACGCTTCGATGGCCAGGTCGACACGTTTATAGTCCACGAGCTGGCCTACCACCAGGTAGTAGTCTTCCAGTTTCGGCGAGCTATAGCCTGCCGAGACATCCACGGGCGGATTGATCACCGTTGCCTCGCGGCGATAGTGTTTGCCGATTCGGCCCGCAACATTCCTGGAATTCGCCACAAAATAGTCCACGCGCGCAGCGGCGGCATAATCCCAGAGTCGCATGTAATGCGCCGAGAGAGAAAAAATCAGGCGCGCGACCGCCCCCATCCCCGGCTTGGTGCGATACTGATGATACATATCCCAGATATAACGCATGGGCGTGTGGCAATAGCAGATGTGGCAGGTGTGCGGTCGAGTTAGAACGCCCTTCGCCGCTCCGGACTCCGAACTGATCACCAGGTCATAATCGTTCAGATTGAACTGCTCGAGCGCCAGAGGGAATAGAGGGAGGAGTTTCTTGTAGTGCCGTTGGATCCCCGGAACGTTCTCGAGGAACGAGGTGGTGAAATTGCGTCCCCGCAACGACGCGGGGAGCGCATCCGGATCGAGGACCAAGGTGTAAAGGTCGGCCTGCGGGAACATTTCAGCCAGGGCTTCCACCACACGCTCCCCGCCCCGGAACTTTACGAACCAGTAATGGACAATGGCCACCCGAAGACCCGCGAGAAAGTCCGGCTCCGGCCCGCCTGGATTCGCCCGGCTCACGGGGCTCCCTTCTTCCGGCCTTCTGGGATCATCCATAAGTGCACCTGGCAGCTTGTGGCAGGATCAGGTAGTGTCCTGATTCAGCGCGTAGCGCCGACCTTTAGAGCCTGCCCTGAGCGGAGCGAAGGGTCGGCAGATGCTGGCCTAAAGGCCAGCGCTACGCCGAAATTAGGACACTACCCAGGATCAGGGTCGTTCCACAATCGACACAGATTGGCGACCCGCTCTAACCTTTACCCACGATGTTGGAGTCAATCGCAGGTCGTAAACCTGGTAGATGTCTGAGCGGTCGTCCGGGTCTTCAGTCTTCACCAGTCGCGCGCTTCCGCCCTTCGCGTCTACGTCGAGAAGCAGACCTTTTGAGTAGAGCATCAGCACACGGTTTCTAGCCACCTCCAAAGTCGGCCCGCGTTCGCCCCCGTCGCTCTCTTGTAGCGGGCGGGCTTCGTTGCGGGAACCGGCTTGCCGGGAGGGAAGCGGACGACGGAATCCCGGAATCGGGTCGCTGGCACCCAGGGCGGTATAGAAAGGTACGTTGGGAAAGTAATAGACAAAAATCCGTTCGTTCAGGCAATCCGGTGGTCCAAGCTGTATAAAGAGGACAGCCGAATCGCCTTCCAGACGAAGTCTCCGGATCTCCTCGAAGTATCTCTTCTTCACCGATTGGTCGAAGCGAAGCTGGTCATATACGCAGGAAAGCATCGAGCGGTTTAGCGCATCGGGGATAATCCTTGAAAGGCTGAAAGACTGGGATGTGACCTTGGTTTCCGGAACCCGAGGGATAAGGAAGAAAACTCCCCCATTCGCGACAACCGCCAAGAACAGGAGCAGCCAGAACCGCTCCTTGCCATCCCGACGCTGGCCGGCGAAGTTGATGACGGCCCACCTCGAAACCAGCAATAGCAGAGGCGGCAGGCAGGCTAGACTGTAGGAGACCCTCCCGATGAAAATCAGGCTGTAAAACAGCAGAAATGGAACCGCCCAAACAGCCAGAAACAGGGCGTCGTCCCCTTTTATCCGATCCGTTTTCAGGTCAATGTCACGAGTCAGAGGTTCGCCTAATAACTGAGCCTGCGGAGCGGGCGGCAGCGTGTAGCCCACGGCGCAAGCCGTGGGTCTCGAGACCCCGCCCTCACCCCCGACCCCTCTCCCGCCAGGCGGGAGAGGGGTGCCGAAGGCGGGGTGAGGGCCATCTAACCCAGGGCTTACGCCCTGGGCTACTCTATGCCGCCCCTCACGGGGCTTCAAAAGACCGACGTTCTTCAGGAACTTCTTGCTCAGGACTCCAGGCTTACGCCACGTCCACAGGATGGCGAGAACAAGTAGAAGGGGCAACAACCCCAGCGCCAAGCCGCTGACCAACCTTATCAACATCCACATGTGCGCCATCGGTGAAGCGCCGAAAAAGATGTTCTCCCTTCTGACGGCGGTGGAGAGTTGTGTACTCACAAGACGGCTGTAACTGCCGTAGCCGCCGGCGGAAATTACTGTGGGAATGTACCATGCTGCGTACATAACCAATGCGGACAAAAATGCGAGAGGAGCCCATCGCCGGCACGCCTGAGAGCGCCAGAACGGAAAAAGGAAGAGAGGGGCGAGCAGGAGAACCTGGTCTGGTCTAAGCCCCGTGGCCAGACCATAGACAATGCCGGCGCACGCTGCCGCTAAGGCGCTCGGTGAGCTCAACAACAAGAAGACAGCAAGGCCAACTGCCAGGCTGCTGAAGCCGGCCGAGGCGTAGATTTCCCCAATGAGTCCGTGGAACCACACGAGCGGGCACGTAGCCCACACGGCGGACGCAAGCAGTGCTGTGCGCCGGTCATACATTGAAAAGGCAAGGAGGAATATCAGCACCGTGGAAAGGGAGGAGAAGAGTGCGGAGAGCGTTGTCAGCGTTAAGTTGTCGTCCTGGAGAAGCCCGAACAGCAACTTTGCCAGTCCGACGTAGACAATATACCCCGGCGGCTGGGGCCGGTCATGGCTGACATCGAAGTGGTGAATAGCTTGAGCAAATTGGACGGGGTCCCAACCGGATAGCAACCTGGACCGTAGGGGGATCCTGGTGGCGAGGCAGAAACAGAAAAGGACTACGCTCCCCACGATGAGAAAACGCGAATTGGATCGTCCCCCTGCGCTGTTGTCGTCTTCCCTGACAAGCGGCGTGTTGACGGCAGCAACAGGATTCTTCGCAACAAGATTCATGGCGTAACCTTGCTCAGGTCCCCAGCGCCTTCCGATACACCTCGCAGTGCCTGCGCGCGAATTCCTCCCAGGAGAAGAGCTTAGCTCGCTCCAGACCTTTCGAACGCAGTGTTGCTTGAAACTGGCTTGATCTTAGAACCCTTTCCATGGCTATTGCAAGGTCATCCACACTTGCTGGTTCACAATACTCGGCAGCATCCCCTGCCACCTCGGGCAGGGATGCAGCCCGCGAGCAGACTACCGGCGTACCGCACGCCATAGCCTCCAAAACAGGCAGGCCAAAACCCTCGATCAAGGAAGGCATCACCAGTATTTCCGCCGCCGCATACACCCACGGAAGGTCCTGGTAAGGGACATGCGGGGCAAAGATGACCCGCTCAGCAAGCCCCAAACTCGTGGACTGATCCACCAGGCCCGGCTTCCATTTTCGGTCATCACCAAGAATCACCAATTGGAGATCGAAGTCACTGTGAGCGCATATTTGAGCGAATGCCCGGAGGAGGGTTTTGAGGTTCTTGTGGGGTTTCAGATTTCCGACAAAGAGTATATAAGGCCGGCTAACGCCCAGCAAAGACGCGGCGCGGAGAAAAGCCTCATTGTGGTCGTGTGGACAGAAGCGTTCGCTAACCCCCAGGTAAGCCACACTTACTTTCGAGGGTGAGACCGCGAGGTGTTTAACGATCTGCTGCTTTGTGAATTCTGAATTCGCGATGATGCAATCGGCCCTCCGCGCCACCAAGTGGAACATCGGCCGAGCATAGAACCGCGCAGCAAGAGTTCGCCGGAAAGTCGAGTCCGTTAAATGAATAAGGTCATGAATCGTCACTACCAGTTTCCCTCGATACAGTAGTGGGGCGTTATAGTGCGGGCTGTGGAGCAGTTGAGCGTGCCGGGCGAGCCGCGCTATTTCCCATTGCTCGCTCAGGCTGTAGATTGGCGACCTGGCCGGGACGAATCGGAACCTGGCGGGCGCGAGGCCATCCAAGACTTCCCGTCGCTGGCAAATCACTTCAAACACATATTCGTTCTGTAAAGCTGCAAGGTGCGCCAGCAAGTTCCTAACATAAGTGCCGATGCCGGAATGCTCGACCATCCTGGCATCAACTGCAATCAACCGCTCCATCGTTTCGTCCTGGCAAGACGGGCAGCATCAAGGGATCCGCATAGAGAAGGTGAGCTCACTGAGCGCGTACGGTCTTTCGGTCGCTACTTCTCGCGGGCCCTCAACCAGAGGGTAGGATTTCCCGCTTGCGCACCTTCGTGGTTCAGAAAAAGATCCAAGGGGAATTCGGACTGAAGCTGCCTCGAACGCGACATCTCATAATTCGAAATCACATCGTACTGGTTAGGGTGTTTCTCCAGCCAATGCAAGACGTAGGGCGACTCATCGAATCCGGCGGGCTCGAGCCCCACCGGGTACACGTCGTGGATATGGATCAGCGTTCCAGGTTTTACCAGTTCGACGAGCTTGGCCTCCTCCAAGTACCACGCCGCGAAGCTCGCGCTGTGGTCGGAGTCGATGAACAACAGATCCAATTCTTTAAGAAAGTCGAGATGCGCTACGGCCGTTTTTCTGAAATCGCCCTCCACGAAAAGCCAGTTTCTGAGCGAGGCGTGACGGGCTACGTTTGTTCTAATTGTCTTCTCGAAGTTCTCGATATCAAAGCTGCGGTGATCCGACTCTTCCGGAAGCGCCATCTGGATAAAGGTCGTACTCCAGCCGTAGTTGGGCGAGCATTCCATGACCCGCTTGACATTGAAAGCTCTGATGAGCCCGCACAAGATATGAATATCGAATAGATCTATCGCGCCTACCATAGCGCCGCCAAACATAATATGGTCGTTCCAGACCTTGCGAATCCGCTCCTCGTCACAACTGGTGATGCAATGCCGGAGGAGTTCCGGCGTGCGCTGTCCGGCGAACTGCGGTGTGGTTATTGGCCGCCGATCGTCCCCGAATTCAAGCGTCTCCAAATTGGTGACATGTCTCTTGTAGAGGCCTCTTCTGACTAAACCGCGCATTCTTCGTGCTGTCTTCTTGACCAACTTAGGAAATTGGGCCATTTTTGCAGCTCCTCCTTCCTCTGTCGAATGTGGTGCACTAGTACCTGCTGACAAAAGTCCGCGTCATATTGCGGAATCCTAGGAAGGGCGGGGCTTTAGCCCCGCCATGGAAAAACCGCTTATCATCGGGGCTTTAGCCCCTGAGGCCACGTGGCTTCAGGGCCTAAAGGCCCAACCCGCCACGCTCGCGAAGACGGCGGGGCTGAAGCCCCGCCCTTCCACAGCACCCCGTTATGACGGCCATTTCCCTCATTAAGTACTAGATCGCCTAAAGGACATGCCGACCCCGACCTTCACTGGCCGGCGATGGGAGACGAATCCATACGGTAATTGCCTTCCAGTTTGACGGTTGATTTGGGACTCGCCTGATCCTGCCGGAAGAATACACCTGCCCCCATAAGGTTGTCCCGAATCAGAAAAACCGGCGTCACGGAGGGATTCGGACTCGCGCCCCCCACTGAGATATCAACAGGGAAAGGGTGAAGCCCGACTGTGCGATTGCCTTCAACGACGGTCAATGGAGCGATCTTCGGATCGTCCTGATACACGAAAATGGCTGCACTTCCGGGAGGCTGCACGACATTCGAGCGCACCGTGTTATTCGAGATGTCGCAGTAACCGGGGTCGCCCGGCGACAAAGAGTATGTTCGCCCGGCCCAAATGGCCCCAGGCACCCGGCCAGCAACCACATCAAACAGGAAGTCATTACCGGAAATCACCACGATATGCTTGAGGTTAGCATCGGAAAGGAACAACGTGACGTTGCGCAAGGTATTGTCTCTAAAAACGAATCTTTCCGGCAAGCCGCTCGTTGAACTGATGAAGCACGGAGAGGTGTCGAGGCAGGTAAAGTGATTGCCCACCACTTGCGCGTCGCGATCATAAGGCGCGGTTTGGCCGGTCGTATAGGTGCGAAGCAGCGGTTTAGCCCAGCTACTGGAAACCACGGTGTTCCCGGTTATCAGAACGTCCCGGTTATAATAGAAAGTGGCGATGGCCCCGTTATTCCCGTCCTTTACGTAGTTGTTCGAGAAGACGACGGAATTGCTCCCTTCCGAGTCGAGGCAAACGTCGCCGCACGTCTCGATAATGTTGCCGGAAGCGACAACGCCTTCACCCATGCTGCCCCAGATGCCCGCTCCCCCGACATCGGTAATCTTGTTGCCAATGAAGGAGAGATTGCGGGCGCCGCGCTTGGTGGTCACTGCGCCCTGGCCTGTTTTCGGGTTCGCGTCGCCGCCCCACCACTGGAAGCCATGCACGAAGCCTTGAACGAAGTTGTCACTGGCGACGACGCCCTGCGTGAAGGTAATGTTAACGGCTGCCCCTGAAGGGCTGTCATTGCGGGTCGAGAACGCCGTGTTCCCGGTCAGCTTAATGTCAGAAGAGGAGTTCAACTCACTCAGGCGAATGTTGCTCGTGTGGCAACCCGTTACCTCGACTTCCTGTGCCGCGTCAACTCGCACCAATACAGATCCAGGCGACTCGCGCGGGGCCTGGGCACAAAGGTTCGATACTTTCAGATTGTAAATGTCTTTCCCGTAAATCAATGGCCCAGGCGAAGGGAAAGACAAAGTGATCAATGAGGCGCAGCCTTCGCCTGTTACCGAATTTCCATTCTGCAACTGGATTCCGGCTTTCCACGTCGTCGGCGCAGAAAGGTGCAGGACATGATTCGACGATAGAGTGACTCGAGTTTCCAGTGTGCCTGCCCGGCCCACCCGGATTTCCCCGGCTTCATTCCCTAGCTCGGAGTCTGCGGCATTGATCTGAGCGCCTAAGTCGTTTCCTGGGTATTGTTCAGCCCAGCGAATGTTTCCGGACGCCCCCGGACGCCCCGGCGCGCGGTTTTCCTGAAAAGCGGCGACGGGTTGCCGGATCAAATACCGTGTACGGAGCAGCGTTTGCGACAGGTTCTTGTGCACGGGGGTCGACCCCCACAGAGGGCTGTGTTCCTCGGCGAGGCTGCCCTGTAAACACAGGAGAGTCATCGCGCCGGCGAAGGCAACTTTGAGAATCCGCACGATGTGGAATGACTCCTTGGGCTGAGACTGCAAGAGCCCAACGAGACAGGGAAACAACTTGCGCATGCTTGGCTTCCTCCCTTCGCTCCGCCTCCCCTCTTGGTTCATGATCGCGCAAGTCCAGTCGCAAACTTTCGCGGCGCTCCGCGGGCAACCTGTTGCTGAGGCCGGGCTGCGTGCATTGCAGCGATTTCTTTTTCACTCATCGGTTCGCACCAGATGATTGCTACGAGGAACCAGAAATAGAAATTCGAAGGGAAACTGTCGAGATAGGGAATGAACAGACAAGCAAATGCGATCCCGGCCACGCCTAGGAAGGTGGCCAGGAACAAGCCTCTCCTTTCACGGTCTCCCTTTGCCGCGCGGTACCTATGGTGGCTCTCGAAAAGCGACAAGCCGATAATAAGCAAGAGAATAACAAGGCTGCCGCCCCCCCGAAGGTAGAATGTCCTCAGGTAGTATGTTTCTGGTGCCAGAGACTGATTGCGCGAGTCAAACGTGCCGAAGAGGTACTCAGCCGGCTCAAACCGTGTGATCGCGTCCTCGGTCAGAATAACGTTCGTGTAGTGCGAACTGGCGCTCTCATCACTAAAGGTTGACAGTTTCTCGATGCGCACGACAAGGAATTTGGCAACCCCGACATTGGGAAATGCGAAATAGAGTCCCGTAACCAAGACGGCGAGCGCAATTACGGTCAGGGCGCTCTTTACCCTGTCTTTCGTAAAGAGCACCAGGTTGAGTGTGGCGAAGATCATAGCAAAATTGGCGCTCAGAGATATGGTTGCCGCGAGCGCGCAGAAGCAGAGGATTAAGAACGCGACAACTTTGGGAGTCCACCTGATGGCCCGTTCAGCCAGAAAGGCCAGCAGCAATACGACTAGTTGAAGCACGAAACAA
>CAWIUZ010000175.1:0-12306 GCA_963838915.1 uncultured Acidobacteriota bacterium | reverse complement strand
GGGTTCCAACATGCAGCGCCAGTCTGTTCCGCTGCTGCGCGCACAGGCTCCTTTGGTCGGTACGGGAATGGAGGAAGTCACGGCCCGCGATTCCGGCGCGGTGGTGATTTGCAAACGCAATGGCACCGTGGACAGCGTGGACAGCGAGCGCATCATCGTGCGCGTCGAGGGCGACGGGCACAGCGGCCAATTCTCCCGCGAAGTCGGGGCGGACATCTACCAGTTGACCAAGTTCCGCCGCTCCAACCAGAACACCTGCATCAACCAGAAGCCGGCAGTCTCAAAAGACCAGCACGTGCTGGCGGGGCAGGTGCTTGCCGATGGCCCCTGCACGGACCACGGCGAACTGGCCCTGGGCCGCAACATCCTGGTGGCTTTCATGCCCTGGCGAGGTTACAACTTTGAAGACGCCATCCTGGTCAGCGAGAAGCTGGTGAAAGAGGACTCCTACACGTCCATCCACATCGAGGAGTTCGAAATCGAGTCTCGCGACACCAAGCTGGGTCCGGAAGAAATCACTCGCGACATCCCGAATGTCTCGGAATCCTTGCTGAAGGACCTGGACGAAAGCGGCATCATCCGCATCGGGGCTTACGTCAAGCCCGGCGATATTCTGGTCGGTAAAGTAACCCCGAAGGGTGAAACCCAGCTCACCCCGGAGGAAAAACTGCTGCGCGCCATCTTCGGCGAAAAGGCCGGCGACGTTCGCGATGCTTCGCTGACGTGCCCTCCGGGAATCGAAGGTATCGTCGTGGACGTCAAGATCTTCTCGCGCAAAGGAGCGGAGAAAGACGAGCGCGCGAAAGTCATCGAAACCTCGCAGCAGGGCCGGCTGGAAAAGAACCTGAACGACGAAATCCGCATCCTTCAGGACGAGCGTCTGAAGCGGCTCTGCGCCTTGCTCCAAGGGGAGAAATTGCTGGCGGACCTGCACGACGAAAAAACCAACAAACGACTCCTCGTCAAAGGCACGGAACTCGATCGTGAGGTCCTGTCGCGCCTCTCAACCCACAACCTGAAGCGCATCCGGATCGCCAAGAAAGATCCGACCCTGATGGAGAGGATCGACGAGGTCGAGGAGATGACCTCGCGGCAGATTGACATCCTGAGAAAGATCACCGATGAAAGGATTCAAAAGCTCAAGAAAGGCGACGAGCTCCCTCCGGGAGTCATCAAGCTGGTGAAAGTCTTCATCGCCATGAAGCGCAAACTTTCGGTTGGCGATAAGATGGCCGGACGCCACGGAAACAAGGGCGTGATCGCGCGCATCCTACCCGAAGAAGACATGCCCTATATGCCCGACGGCACGCCTGTGGAAGTGGTGTTAAATCCCCTCGGCGTGCCTTCCCGAATGAACGTGGGTCAGATTCTGGAAACTCACTTGGGGTGGGCCGCCAGAGAGTTGGGGGTCAAACTGCGTCAACTCGTCTCGACGGAATCCAATGCCGAGGTGGTTCGCAAAGAGCTCAAGAGCGTGTTCCGCAATAACAGTTCTGCCAAGGTTTTCGATGACCTCGATGACGAGCAGGTGCTCGCGTTCGGACGCGCGTTCGGGGAAGGCATTCCTTTCTCGACTCCGGTCTTCGACGGCGCGACCGAAAAGGAAATCAAAGGGTACCTGGAAAAGGCCGGGCTGCCCACTTCCGGGAAGATCAAGCTTTATGACGGCATGACGGGAGAGCCCTTCGAACAACCGGTCACGGTGGGTTACATCTACATGCTGAAGCTATCGCACTTGGTAGATGACAAGATCCACGCCCGCTCCATCGGACCCTACTCGCTCATCACTCAGCAACCCCTCGGCGGCAAAGCGCAGTTCGGCGGCCAGCGCTTTGGCGAAATGGAAGTTTGGGCGCTCGAAGCTTACGGCGCGGCGCACATCCTTCAGGAACTGCTCACCGCCAAGTCCGACGACGTGTACGGCCGCGCCAAAATCTATGAAGCCATTGTCAAGGGAGAGGCGGCCATCGAGCCCGGCATTCCGGAGTCCTTCAACGTGCTGGTCCGGGAGCTCCAAAGCCTCTGCCTGGATGTGGAGTTGATCAAGAAACCGAAAGAACTCGCGCCGCTCCCCGTTCATCCGGAGTGAGTGTTGTAAAGTTTGACGGCAGGCCAACCCTGTCATTCTGAGCGAAGCGAAGAATCTCCGCAGTTCAGGACCGCACGAAATACAGAGATTCTTCGCTTCGCTCAGGATGACAGGATGGCCGGAGGTTGGTTTGCCAGGGATGTGTAGTCTTTCGATCTTCGAGTTTCGATTTTCGAATTTCGATTTTCGACACGCACGGCAAAGGAGGCAACATTGTTTCGAAGCAGCCCTTATGATCGAGTCAGTTTGATCGGAGAGTTCGACGCTATTCGCATTAGTTTGGCTTCGCCCGAGAAGATCCGCTCCTGGTCTCACGGCGAGGTGACCAAGCCTGAAACCATAAATTACCGTACCTTCAAACCGGAACGTGACGGACTTTTCTGCGCCAAGATTTTCGGCCCGGTCACCGACTGGGAATGCCTGTGCGGAAAGTACAAGCGCATGAAGCACCGCGGGGTGATTTGCGACAAGTGCGGCGTCGAAGTAACGCTATCCAAGGTTCGGCGCGAACGCATGGGCCACATTGAGCTGGCGGCGCCCTGTTCACACGTCTGGTTTTTCAAAGGTCTGCCCAGCCGCATCGGACACCTGCTCGATATCTCTCTCCGGGATCTGGAAGCCATTCTTTATTTCGAAAAGTACGTCGTGGTCGACCCCGGTGAAGCTCCTCTCACCGAAAAGGAGTTACTGACGGAGGAACGCTACCGGCAGCTTCAACAGGAATTCCCGGGTAAGTTTCGCGCCGCGATGGGTGCGGAAGCCATCAAGGAGCTTCTGAAGCGAGTGGAAATTGAAGCGCTTACCGAGGAGTTGCGCGAGCGCATGAAGAGCGACCCCTCCCAGCAGAAGCGCGTCAAGTACGCCAAGCGGCTGAAGGTGCTCGAGGCGTTCCGCAAGTCCGGCAATAAACCGGAGTGGATGATCCTGGATGTGATTCCGGTAATCCCGCCGGAACTTCGCCCCCTGGTGCCCTTGGATGGCGGCCGATTCGCCACGTCGGATCTCAACGACCTCTACCGGCGTGTGATTAACCGCAACAACCGCTTGAAGAAGTTGATGGAACTGCATGCCCCGGATGTTATCGTGCGCAACGAAAAGCGCATGCTTCAGGAGGCGGTAGACGCCCTGTTCGACAACGGCCGCCGTGGCCGCGTGCTGCGTGGCGCCAACAACCGCCCGCTGAAGTCGCTTTCCGACACGCTGAAAGGCAAGCAAGGCCGCTTCCGCCAGAACCTGCTGGGCAAGCGCGTCGACTACTCCGGCCGCTCCGTCATTGTCGTTGGCCCGGAACAGAAACTGCATCAGTGCGGTCTGCCCAAGAAGATGGCGCTCGAACTGTTCAAACCTTTCATCTACCACCGGCTCGAGCAGGCCGGGCATTGCACCACCATCAAGGCTGCGAAGGAGATGGTCGAGCGACAGGAACCGGTGGTGTGGGACATCCTCGAGGAAGTCATCAAGGACCATCCCGTGCTGCTGAACCGCGCTCCCACGCTTCACCGCCTGGGCATTCAGGCTTTCTCGCCCCTGCTGGTGGAGGGCAAGGCCATCAAGATTCACCCCCTGGTTTGCACGGCGTTCAACGCCGACTTCGACGGCGACCAGATGGCCGTTCACATTCCACTCTCGCCTGAAGCACAAATCGAAGCCTCGGTGCTCATGCTCTCGTCGTCCAACATTCTGTCGCCGGCCAATGGCCAGCCTCTGGCGGTCCCCACCCAGGATATCGTTCTGGGAATTTATTACTTGACGAAGGACAAGCGTGGGGCTAAAGGTGAAGACCGGGCTTTTGCCAATTCTGAAGAGGTCGTACTGGCCCTCGAGGCGGGCGAGGTGGAGAGCCTCACGCCCATTCGCCTGCGTTTCACCGGCCGTGTGATCGATCTCAGCACCGCCTATGACGATCAGGACGTGCTCCACGCCGAGCCCATCACGGTGAAAAGCCAATTCATCAACACCACCGTAGGCCGCGTAATCTTCAACGACCATCTGCCGAAAGATTCGACCACAATGCAACCCCTCATGCCCTTCGTCAACGGCCTGCTCCGCAAGAAGGGCCTGGGCGCGCTGGTCAACTACTGCTACCTGCGCTTTGGCCTCGAGACCACCGTGCAGATGCTGGACGAAGTTAAGACCCTCGGTTTCCTCTACGCCACCAAGGCGGGAATTTCAATTGGCATCGACGACCTCGTGGTGCCGATGAGCAAGGCCAAGCTGGTGAGCGACGCCGAGCAGGAAGTGATTGATGTTGAGAAACAGTACCAGGAAGGCGCCATTACCCACGGCGAACGCTACAACAAGGTGATCGCCATCTGGTCGAACGTCACCGACCACGTCGCCGACGAGATGTTCCAGACCATGGAAGCGCAGGACAAATCCGGCGACTTGAATCCCATTTACATCATGGCGGATTCCGGCGCGCGCGGTTCGAAGCAACAGATCCGGCAGCTTTCCGGCATGCGCGGCTTGATGGCCAAGCCTTCGGGCGAAATCATCGAGACGCCCATTACCGCCAACTTCCGCGAAGGCCTCAACGTGTTGCAATACTTCATCTCGACGCACGGCGCGCGCAAAGGCTTGGCGGACACGGCGCTCAAGACCGCCGACTCCGGTTACCTCACGCGGCGCCTGGTGGACGTAGCGCAGGACGTGATTATCTCGGAATTCGACTGCGGCACTCTGGACGGCATTTACGTCGAGCCCATCGTCGAGGCCGGCGAGGTGGTCGAGCCGCTGCGCGACCGCATCGTAGGCCGCGTGGTGCTCGAGCAGATTAAAGACTACGAAGGTAATGTCATCGTTGATGTCAACCAGGAGATTAACGAGGATCTGGCCGCTTCCATCCAGGCCGCCGGCATCGAGCGCGTGAAAATCCGCTCCGTGCTCACCTGCGAGTCGCGGCGCGGTGTGTGCGTCCGCTGCTACGGTCGTAACCTGGCCACCGGCAAGGTGGTGGAGATGGGCGAAGCCGTCGGAGTCATTGCCGCGCAGTCCATCGGCGAACCCGGCACGCAGCTCACTATGCGGACATTCCACATCGGCGGAACCGCCAGCCGTATCAGCGAGCAGACCACGCTGGAGGCCAAGAACAACGGCTTCCTGAAGTTCGTCAGCCTCCAGACCGTTACCAACCGCGAGGGCAACTTCGTAGCCATGAATCGCAATGGCGCGGTGGTGGTGGTGGACGACAAGGGCCACGAACGCGAGCGCTACTCGGTGGTCTACGGCGCCCGGATCAAATACTCGGACGGCGCGCCGGTCAAGCAGGGCAACATCCTGGTGGAGTGGGATCCCTATACCTTCTCGATTTTGACGGAAGTCGCCGGAACGGTTCAGTTCAAAGATCTCGAGGCGGGAGTTACTCTCCAGGAGCAGGTCGACGAAGTAACCGGCCTGTCGCAGTGGGTGGTGACGGAGGCGCCGGAAGAGCAATTTCAACCCCGGCTGGTGATCAAGCCTGGTGGCGAAGGCACCTCTAAAGCGGGCTCAAAGAAATACCTCATGCCCTCTCGCGCTCACTTGATGGTTGAGGACGGCGCGCAAGTCAGCGCCGGCGATGTACTGGCCAAGATCCCGCGTGAGACCACCAAGACCAAAGACATAACGGGAGGACTGCCGCGCGTCGTGGAATTGTTCGAAGCCCGCAAACCCCATGAGCCCGCCGTCATTACCGAAGTCGATGGCGTGGTTAAGTACGGCGATGTCGTGAAGGGCCAGCGCAAGATCGTGGTCGCGCCGGATCGCGGCGAGGTCAAAGAGTACTTGCTTCCGCGCGGCGTTCACGTCTCCGTGCAGGAGGGCGAGCGGGTGAAGGCCGGCGAGCCGCTCATGGACGGCCCGCGCAACCCGCACGACATCCTGGCGGTGCTCGGTGAAAAAGAGTTGCAGAAATACCTGGTCGACGAAATTCAGGAAGTCTATCGTCTGCAGGGTGTAAACATTAACGATAAGCACATCGAAGTGATCGTCCGGCAGATGATGCGCTGGGTGAAAGTCGAGGACGTCGGCGATACGGAATTCCTTCTCGACGAGCAGGTAGATAAGTTCAGGTTCAGGGAGGAGAACGACCGGGCCAAGACGGCGGACGGCAAGGCTGCTACCGGCAGGCCCTTGCTCCTCGGCATCACCAAGGCTTCACTGGCCACCGAGTCCTTCATCTCCGCGGCGTCCTTCCAGGAAACCACCCGCGTGCTCACGGAAGCTTCCATTCGCGGCGCGGTGGACCACCTGCGCGGACTCAAGGAGAACGTGATCATGGGCCGCTTGATCCCCGCTGGCACCGGCCTCGAGTTCTACCGAAACTTCAGGCTGCTGAGCGAGGCCGCACCGCCTCGGCCGGTGGAGGAAGTGCCGGCGGAAGCCACGATTCCCGCCGCGGCGACTCCCGCTGCGGGCATGGCCCTCGACCTTCCGGACGAGGACGCCGCGCGAACCCAGTGATGCTTGAATCTGAGATTTTGAATCTCAAATCCCCGAAGGGGGTGGCGGGCGCCTCCGCCACCCCCCAATCCCTTTCGTCAATCCTTGATCGCCGAATACGCCAGCCGGATGACTCGAGCGTTGACGTTGATATCCCCGGTAGGATGAAGCTGGGCCATAACCACCGCGATCATATCTTCCTTGGGATCGATCACGAAGTCGGTATAGTAGAAACCGCCCCAATAAAACCCGCCTACTGAACCGAGCTCGTGATCAATCCCAAGGAAGAAGATCAGCGGTGGTTATGGCCCAGCTTCATCTACCGGGGATATAAAGAACGTCAACGCTCGAGTCATCCGGCTGGCGTATTCGGCGATAAAAGATAACAAGGAAAAGGGATTGGGGGGTGGCGGCGGAGCGGCCCCGCCCCACCCCCTTCGGGGATTTGAGATTCAAAATCTCAGATTCAAGCATCACTAGGTTTCACGCAGCGTCCTCGTCCGGAAGGTCGAGGGCCATGCCCGCAGCGGAGCCGCCGCGGCGGGAATCGTGGCTTCCGCCGGCACTTCCTCCACCGGCCGAGGCGGTGCCGGCCTCGCTCGGCGGCCTGAAGCGGTAGAACTGAGGCCGGTGCCGGCGGGGATCAAGCGGCCCATGATCACGTTCTCCTTGAGTCGCCGCAGGTGGTCCACCGCGCCACAATGGAAGCTTCCGTGAGCACGCCGGTGGTTTCCTGGAAGGACGCCGCGGAGATGAAGGACTCAGTAGCCGTGGTGGTGGTGTCCGAGGAGCAAGGGCCTGCCGGTGGCACCTTGCCGTCCGCCTGTGGCCCGGTCGGTCTCCTCCCTGAACCTGAACTTATCTACCTGCTCGTCGAGGAATTCCGTATCGCCGACGTCCTCGACTTTCACCCAGCGCATGATCTGCCGGACGTCGCTTCGATGTGCTTATGGTTGAATGTTTACACCCTGCAGACGATAGACTTCCTGAGAATTTCGTCGAGCAGTATTTGTGCAAGCTCTTTCACCGACACAGCCAGGATGTCGTGCGGGTTGCGCGGCCGTCCATGAGCGGCTCGCCGCCTTCACCCGCTCCGCCCTCCTGCACGGAGACGTGAACACCGCGCGGAAGCAAGTACTCTTTGACCTCGCCGCCCGATCCGGCGCGAGTTCCGCTGGCGCCTCACGACATCGCCGTACTTAACCACGCCATCGACTTCGGTAATGACGGCGGGCTCATGGGGTTTGCGGGCTTCGAACCGCGCAGTGTCCCGTTATGTCTTTGGTCTTGGTGGTCTCACGCGGGATCTTGGCCTGCGTCGCAGGCGCTGAGCTTGCGCGCCGTACCCGTCAAGTGAGCGCGAGAGGGCATGAGGTATTTCTTTGACCCGCTTTAGAGGTCCCTTCGCCACCAGGCTTGATCGCCGGCCGGAGTTGAAATTGCTCTTCCGCCGACCTCCGTCCTGCGACAGGCCGGTACTTCGTCGACCTGCTCCTGGAGAGTAACTCCCGCCTCGAGATCTTTGAACTGAACCGCTCCGGCGACTTCCGGTGGAAAATCCAGGAACTGCACTCCACCAGGATGTTGCCCTGCTTGACCGGCGCGCCGTCGACCTGCGGGCGCCGTAGACCACCGAGTAGCGCTCGCGTTCGTGGCCCTTGTCGTCCACCACCACCACCGCGCCATTGCGATTCCATCGCTCGAAGTTGCCCTCGCGGTTGGTAACGGTCTGGAGGCTGACGAACTTCAGGAAGCCGTTGTTCTTCGCCTCCAGCGTGGTCTGCTCGCTGATACGGCTGGCGGCTCCGCCGATGTGGAATGTCCGCATAGTGAGCTGCATGCCGGGTTCGCCGATGGACTGCGCGGCAATAACTCGAGCGGCTTCGCCCATCTCCACCACCTTGCCGGTGGCCAGGTTAGCAGCCCGTAGCAGCGGACACACACGCGCGCCGCGACTCGCAGGTGAGCACGGAGCGGATTTTCACGCGCTCGATGCCGGCGGCCTGGATGGAAGCGGCCAGATCCTCGTTAACTTCCTGGTTGACATCAACGATGACATTACCTTCGTAGTCTTTAATCTGCTCGAGCACCACGCGGCCTACGATGCGGTCGCGCAGCGGCTCGACCACCTCGCCGGCCTCGACGATGGGCTCAACATGAAAATGCATGCGCGAGTGCCGCAGTCGAACTGCAAGATAATCACGTGTGCGCTACGTCCACCAGGCGCCACGTAGATTCGGAGTCGGCGGTCTTTGACGCCGTGTCCGCCGAGCCTTTGCGCGCCGCCGTGCAGAAGATGAAGTATTGCAACACGTTGGCCTTCGCGGAAGTTGGCGGTGATGCTCGATGATTTCACCCGAAGAGCTTGGCCATCGAGCCGCGCATGCCGGAGCCGGATCTGTTGCTCGAACCGCGCGCGCGGAATCCGCCATGATGTAAATGGGATTCAAGTCGCCGGATTTGTGCCCTGCGCATGGTCTGGAACATCTCGTCGGCGACGTGGTCGGTGACGTTCGACCAGATCGGCGATCACCTTGTTGTAGCGTTCGCCGTGGGTAATGGCGCCTTTTGCTGGTACTGTTTCTCAACATCAATCACTTCCTGCTCGGCGTCGCTCACCAGCTTGGCCTTGCTCATCGGCACCACGAGGTCGTCAATGCCAATTGAAATTCCCGCCTTGGTGGCGTAGAGGGAACCCGAGGGTCTTAACTTCGTCCAGCATCTGCACGGATCTCGAGGCCAAAGCGCAGGTGCACATAGTTGACCAGCGCGCCAGGCCCTTCTTGCGGAGCAGGCCGCACGGTCATGAGGGGTTGCATTGTGGTCGAATCTTTCGGCAGATGGTCGTTGAAGATTACGCGGCCTACGGTGGTGTTGATGAATTCACTTCGCGTGATGGGCTCGGCGTGGAGCACGTCCTGATCGTCATAGGCCATGTAGGAATCGATGCCGCACCGCCGGTGAAACGCAGGCGAATGGGGCGTGAGGCTCTCCACCTCGCCCGCCTCGAGGGCGGTTCGACCTCTTAAAAATGGCGAAAGCCGGTCTTCACCACCTTTAGCCCCACGCTTGTCCTTCGTCAAGTAATAAATTCCCAGAACGATATCCTGGGTGGGGACCGCCAGAGGCTGGCCATTGGCCAGAGCGACAGAATGTTGGACGACGAGAGCATGAGCACCGAGGCTTCGATTTGTGCTTCAGGCGAGAGTGGAATGTGAACGGCCATCTGGTCGCCGTCGAAGTCGGCCACGAACAGCCGTGCAAACCAGGGGGTGAATCTTGATGGCCTTGCCTCCACCAGCAGGGGCGAGAAAGCCTGAATGCCCAGGCGGTGAAGTGGGAGCGCGGTTCAGCGGCACGGGATGGTCCTTGATGACTTCCTCGAGGATGTCCACACCACCAGTTGCCTGTCGCTCGACCATCTCCTTCGCAGCCTTGATGGTGGTGCAATGCCCGGCCTGTCGCCGGTGGTAGATGAAAGGTTTGAACAGTTCAAGCACCATCTTCTTGGGCAGACCGGCCGCTGATAGTTCTGTTCCCGGGCCAAAGACAATGACGGAGCGGCCGGTAGTCGACGCGCTTGCCACAGGTTCTGTGGCAGAAGCGGCCTTGCTTGCCTCAGCGTGTCGGAAAGCGACTTCAGCGGGCGGATCTGGCGCCAGCGCGGCACGTCAGCCACGGCGGCCATTGTGCCGAACAGGGCGTACTACTCCTGAAGCATGCGCTTTTCGTTGCGCACGATGACGTCCGGGGCATGCAGTTCCATCAACTTCTTCAAGCGGTTGTTGCGGTTAATCACGCGCCGGTAGAGGTCATTAGAGATCCGACGTGGCGAATGGCCGCCATGCAAGGGCACGGGGGCGAAGTTCCCGCGGTACCCGGAATCACATCCAGGATCATCCACTCCGGTTTATTGCCGGACTTGCCGGAACGCCTCGAGCACCTTCAGCCGCTTGGCGTACTTGACGCGCTGGGAGGGGTCGCTCTTCATGCGCTCGCGCAACTCCTCGGTAAGCGCTTCAATTTCCACTCGCTTCAGAAGTTCCTTGATGGCTTCCGCACCCATCGCGGCGCGACTCTGAAGCTGCCAGTACACCGTCGTAACTCCTTTTCGGTAGAAAGGGCAACCGGGGTCGACCACGACGTACTTTTCGAAATAAAAGAATGGCTTCCAGATCCCGGAGATATCGACAGTGCTCCGATGCGGCTGGGCAGACCTTTGAAAAACCAGACGTGCGTGGCTCCACCGTCGCCAGCTCAATGTGGACCATGCGTTCGCGCCGAACCTTGGATAGCGTTTCTTCGACGCCGCACTTGTCGCAAATCACCCCGCGGTGCTTCATGCGCTTGTACTTTCCGCACAGGCATTCCCAGTCGGTGACCGGGCCAAAATCTTGGCGCAGAAAAGTCCGTAGGTTGAAGGTACGGTAATTTATGGTTTCAGGCTTGGTCACCTCGCCGTGAGATTCGGGCAAAGCCAAACTTTTTGATGCAAATAGCGTCGAACTCTCCGATCAAACTGACTCGATCATAAGGGCTGCTTCGAAACGATGTTGCCTCCTTTGCCGTGCGTGTCGAAAATCGAAATTCGAAAATAGAAACTATTCGAAGATCGAAAGACTACACATCCCTCACAAACCAACCTCCGGCCATCCTGTCATCCTGAGCGAAGCGAAGATATCTCTGTATTTCGTGCGGTCCTGAACTGCGGAGATTCTTCGCTTCTATGACAGGTTGGCCTGCCGTCAAACTTTACAACACTCACTCCCGACGAGGAGCGGCGCGAGTTCTTTTCGGTTTCTTGATCAACTCCACATCCAGGCAGAGGCTTTGGAGCTCCCGGACCACACGTTGACTCCGGAGGTCCGCGGCTCGATGGCCGCCTCTCCCTTGACAATGGCTTCATCATTTTTTGGCGCGGCCGTACACGTCGTCGGACTTGGCGGTCGGCCAAGTTCCTGAAACACGATGCGCCGCGCATACTTCGAGCACCCCGACCCATTCGCCGAAGCTGCGCACCGAACTGCGCTTTGCCGCCGAGGGGTTGCTGAGTGATGGCGAGTAGGGTCCGATGGAGCGGGCGTGGATCTTGTCATCTACCGAGTGGAATAGCTTCAGCATGTAGATGTTGACCAGTGACCCTCGAAGGGCTCTCCCGTCATGCCGTCATAAAGCTTGACTTTCCCGGAAGTGGGCAGCCCCGGCCTTTTCCAGGTACCCTTTGATTTCCTTTTCGGTCGCGCCGTCAAAAACGGAGTCGAGAAAGGAATGCCTTCCCCGAACGCGCGTCCGAACGCGAGCACCTGCTCGTCATCGAGGTCATCGAAAACCTTGACAAGTTTATTGCGGAACACGCTCTTGAGCTCTTTGCAAACCACCTCGGCATTGGATTCCGTCGAGACGAGTTGACGCAGTTTGACCCCAACTCTCTGGCGGCCGAGCCCCGAAGTCAGTTTCCAGAATCTGACCCACGTTCATTCGGGAAGGCACGCCGAGGAATTCAACGCCACCACAGCGGCTGTGGCATCAGGGCATGTATTCTTCGGGTAGGATGCGCGCGATCACGCCCTTGTTTCCGTGGCGTCCGCCCATGTTTCACCGCACAACGAAAGTTTGCGCTTCATGGCGATGAAGACTTTCACCAGCTTGATGACTCCCGGAGGGGAGCTCGTCGCCTTTCTTGAGCTTTTGAATCCTTTCATCGTAATCTTCTCAGGATGTCAATCTGCCGCGAGGTCATCTCCTCGACCTCGTCGATCCTCTCCATCAGGGTCGGATCTTTCTTCACGGCGATCCGA